>NZ_JBAMDH010000013.1:0-139092 GCF_036961685.1 Massilia sp. DD77 | reverse complement strand
CGCACGGGTCGTCGCGCCGCGCCAGACTGGCCTCGTCCATCTCCGGACGCTGCACCCAGCGCGTGTCGTGGACGCGCCGCGGGTCGCCCAGGTAGCCGTGATCGTTGCCCATGCCCAGTTCGTCGCCCATGTACAGCATCGGCAGGCCGCCGAAGGCGAAGGCCACGCCGTGCACCAGCAACAGGCGGCGCAAGGCCAGTTCGCGCGCGGCCGGTCCCTCGGCCGTCTCGAAGCCGGCCAGCGCCGCGGCCATGCCGTTGCTCGCATGGACCTCGGCCGCCACCCCGGCCTGGAACGGCACCCCGGCCGCGAAGCTGCCGCCGCCGTTGAAGAAGCGCGCGATGGCGGCCAGGCGCTGCGTCGACCCGGCTTCGTCGGCCAGGATCTTCCAGCCGATGTCGTCGTGGCAGCGCACATAGGTCAGCCAGCTGGCGCCCTGCGGCAGCGTGGGCGTGCCGGCGATCACGTCGCGCAGCAGGCCGGCGTCCTGCTCGGCCAGGGCGGCCCAGCTGGCCGCCATCAAGGTGCTGTGGTAGGCCAGGTGGCACTCGGGTTGCCCGGGTTCGCCCAGGTAGGCCGGCAGGTCGCGGGTCGGCACGATCGCCTCGGCCTTGAGCAGCACGCCGGGAGCGGCGATGTCCACGATCGCGCGCAGCGCCTGCAGGATGGCATGCGCCTCCGGCTGGTTCATGCAGCTGCTGCCCTCGCGCTTCCAGAGGAAGGCGGTGGAATCGAGCCGGAACACCTCGACGCCGCGGTTGGCCAGGCGCAGCAGCGCGGCCGCGATCTCGGCCAGCACGGCCGGGTTGGCGTAGTTCAGGTCCCACTGGAAGGGGTAGAAGGTGGTCCAGACCCAGCCGCCCATGGCCGGCACCTCGGTGAAATTGCCGGGCGCGGCCTCAGGGAAGACCTGGCCCAGGCCGCGTTCGTAACGGTCGGGCAGCCTGCGGTCGGGGAACACGTGGAAGAATTCGCGCAGGCGCGTGTCACCCGCGGCGGCGCCCAGCGCCCAGGGGTGGTCGTCGGCGACGTGGTTCAGGATGAAGTCGGCGCACAGGCTGATGCCTGCCGCGCGCAGCTCCGTGCACAAGCCCCCCAGGTCGTCCATGCTGCCGAGCGTGGGATCGATCTCGTCGAAACTGGCGATGGCGAAGCCGCCGTCGTTTTCGCCGGCGCGCGCGCGCAGGAAAGGCAGCAGGTGCAGGTAGTTGACGCCGAGCGCGCGCAGGTGGCCGATGCGGCGTCCCACCCCGCGCAGGTCGCCGCCGAAACGGCCGGCGTAGGCGCTATAGCCGAGCATGTCCTGGCGCTGGAACCAGCCCGGATCGGCCTCGCGCCGGGCATCCAGCTCGCGCAGCTGCGCCGGACGCGCGGCGTACAGCGCGCCGATGGCGGACAGCAGCTCGCCGTACCAGGCGTCGAATCCGGGCCGTCCGCCGTAGAGCGCGGCCAGGCGCCGGTACAGCAGCGGCCCGTGCGCGGCATAGCGCCGCGCCGCGTCCTCGCGCAGGTGGGAGGGAAGCGCCGCGAGCAGCCGCTGGGGGGAAGGAAAGTCGGTCATGGCTGGAACAGGAGAGAAAACAGCCGGCGCCCTCGGGACGCCGGCAATGGGAGAGCGGCTCAGAAGGCGTATTTCAGGCTGGCCTTGATCGCACGTCCGGCAATCGAACGCGCCGCGTGGCCGTCGCCTTCGACTTCGGTGTAGCCGATCTCGTTGAACAGGTTGCTGGCCGACAGCGCCAGCATCACGCGTTCGTTGAGCTGGTAGTTCACGAAGGCGCTGACCGTGCGGTAGGCCGGCATCAGGATCGTGTGCTGGTCGTCGGCCCAGGACTTGCCGGTGCCGACCAGGCTGGCCCCGAACAGGGCCGGGCCGAACTCGTAGCTGGCCGCCAGCTGGTACACGGCGCGCGCCTGGCGCCGCGGCGTGTTGCCGATGACCGCTTCGGCGCCCGGCGCTGTGGCGATGATCTCGGCGTCGGTCAGGGTCAGGCCGCCGTTGGCCTGGAAGGCGCCGCTGCGCCAGGCCGCTTCCAGCTCGACGCCCTTGGCCTCGTAGCTGTTGGCGGTGCTGGTCTGGGTGGTGACTTCATAATTGCTTTCGCGGGTCTTGGCGTGGAAGGCGGTGACGAAGGCGCTCAGCGGGCCATTGCGCCACTTCACGCCGCCTTCGAGCTGGCGCACGGTATTGATGCTGACCGGGACGCTGCCGTCCAGCGGCGCGCCGAACAGGATGCGGTCGGCATTGAAGGCGACGCCTTCGCTGATGCGCGCGAACACGGCCAATGCCTTCGAGAGCCGGTAGTTGGCGCCGGCCGAGTAGGAGTTGTGGCTCAGGTCGTAGTCGACCGCCTGGGCGGTGGCCGCATCGTAGCGGCGCGCGCCGGTGGCGATGTTGGCGCTGCCGCTCGCTTCCTGGCGGTCGTGGCGCAGGCTGGCGTCCACGTTCAGGTTGCCCATCTCGAGCCCCAGGTTGGCATAGGGCGAGAGGTACTTGTAGCGCATGTCGACGGCGCGCGAGCAGCAGGCGCCGAAGGCCGGGCTGACCAGGCCGGGCGTGGCATTGCCGGTCTGGAGCAAGGCCGGCTCGTCGCCGCTGGCCTGCATCAGGTATTCGTTGAAGTTCCAGGTCAGGCCCAGGTCCTGGATCGAGGCGTACAGGCCGCCGGTGGCGGTCAGCTTCGCGCCGCCGTCCAGGGCGAAGGTCCTGGCCAGCTTGGTGTCGCTCATGAGCGAGCCGGCGTCGTCGATGCCGGTATTGAACACCACGGCCGAGAAGGCCCGTCCCGTGTACGCCTGGCCGGCGCGCGGACCGGTCGCGAAGCTATAGCTGCCGTCCGTACCGTTGTTGGCGGCGAACACGCCGAGGAAGCGGCCGCTGTTGTTGGACTTGCGCAGGCGCTCGGTCAAGGTCCAGCCGCCGCCAAGCGCGAACTGGGCTTCCAGGCCGAAGGCGTTGCTGCGCACACTCATGCCGTCATTGACGTCGTGCGCGACCAGCCGGTTGGCCTTGTCGAGGACGAGATCGGGCACCCAGTGCGGCGAATAGAAGCTGACGGTGCGCGGGTCGATGCCCTCGATGGTGGAGATGTGCTGGCTGGTGACGCGCACCGGCACCGGCAGCGCGGTCGGGCTGCGGTCCTCGAGATGCTTGAACGACAACCGCACATAGCCGTTGTCGAACTCGCGCGTGAGGTTGGCGCGCAGTTGTCCTCCTTGTTCGCTGGTCACGCCGGTCTTGCGCACGCCCTCGCCGCTGCGGTAGAAGCCGCCGACGAAGAAGCGGGTCTTCGGCGACAGGCGGCCGCCGTAGTCGATGTCGATGCGCGAGGAATCGTAGTCCAGGCCTTTGGTCAGGGTGACGCTGCCGCCCTCCTCTTCGCCGGTCTTGCCGATGAAGTTGATGATGCCGCCCGGGGCGTTGGTCGCCAGGGTCGAGGCCGAGCCGCCGCGTACCACTTCCAGGTGCGACAGGCCGCCGTCGATGCGCACGTAGGCGTCGGGCGTGATGAAGTTGAAGTCGCCCGACTGCAGCACCGGCAGGCCATCCTCCTGGATCTGCACGTAGCGCGCGCCGCCGGCCGAGATGGGCACGCCGCGCACGGTCATGTTGGCATTGCTTTCGCCGCCTGAGGACTCGGAACGCACGCCCGGCACGGAGCGCAGCACGTCCGCCGCGCTGGTCGGCACCGCCTGCGAGATCGCATCGGCGTCCAGGGTGCTGACCGATACGCTGGATTTCATCTTCGAGGTGCCGGCGGCGGTGCCGGTCACGACGACGCGCTCCATCTGCAGGCCATCGGCGGCCGGGGCCTGGGCTGGCGTTTCCTGGGCGCTGGCGCCGCCCATCTGCAAGAGGGCGAGCGATACCGCCGCGCCCATGCGGGTGCAAGTGAGTTTCATGAGTCTCCTTCGTTTTTATTTGTGGCGCGGTTTCGCGCTCGCCGGGGCCGCAGCGCCGCTGGCGCCTTTGGTGAATAAATTATCACCAGTTTTCGATTTTATTGCAATCGATTGCAATAACATTTTTCAGGCCGGGGTATTGTAGCTATATTGCAACATCCTCCAAGTCCGCCTGCATAGAGAGATCTTTCATCCACTGCGAAAGGCCAGTAGCATACTCCCAGACAGGGGCAGAAATGCAAACGATTGCAATGTGTTGCAGACAAGAGGCTAGCGGGCCCTGAGGCGGTGAATCAGCTGGCTGAGGATTCGCCGGCGCTAGCGCGCACGACCAGCTCGGTCGGCAGCTCGGTCGAGGCTGCGGCGCCGCCTTCGATCAAGGTCATGAGCGAGGCCACCATGACCTGCCCTGCCGCGCCGATCGGCTGGCGGATCGTGGTGAGGCGGGGATGGAACCAGGCCGACTGGTCGATGTCGTCGTAACCGACCACCGCCACATCTTCCGGCACACGCAGTCCGCGGGCGCGCAGGCTGTCGATGGCGGTCATGGCCAGCAGGTCGCTGCAGGCGAACACCGCGTCATACGCCGCGCCGCGTGCGGCCATGGCATCCACGGCTTCCCTGCCGCCGCTGGGCAGGAAGGAGCTCGACACCTGGAGCGCCGAATCCGGCGCGATCCCGTGCTTGGCGAGCGCCGCGCAGTAGCCCTGGTAACGCTGCGCCGGTTCGGGCAGCTCGAGGTCGCCGAAGAAGGCGATGCGCCGCCGCCCCTGGGCGATCAGGTGTTCGGTGGCGAGCATGCCGCCGGTGACGTTGTCGCTGCCGACGCAGCAGTAGAGCTGCTGCGGCAGTTGCGCGCCCCAGACCACGATCGGCACCTTGCGCGCGGCCAGCTGGTTGAGCTCCTCGTGGCGCCCCCATTGCCCCACCAGGATGACGCCGAGCGCGCGCCCGGAATCGTAGTGCGCCGCCGCGGCCGCGCCGAGCTGGCCGGTATCGACGCGCGAGAACAGCATGTCGAAACCCTGCTCGCTCAGGGCGTCGGCCAGGCTTCCCAGCATGGCGAGCAGGAAGGGATCGGTGAGGTGCTGGTGGGTCTTGCGCTCGTAGGGAATCAGGACGCTGATGGTCCGGCTTTGCTTCAGGCGCAGGTTCTGGGCGCCGATGTTAATCGAGTACTTGAGCGAAGCCGCCAGCTCCAGGATGCGCTGGCGCGTCTCGTCGTTGACCAGCGGGCTGTTATTCAGTGCGCGCGACACGGTGGCCGTCGACACCCCCGCAAGCCGGGCGATGTCCGCCATCTGCAGGCGTCGCTGCGCCTGGTCCTCGCCTGAATCCTGCCGTGCTTTCGCCATAGTCGTTCAATCCGCAATGCCCCAGAGAGGCGAGCGCCGATTGTATGCCAGCGCGGCAGGCGTGAAAAGCCAACAAGAATGGCCGGCGCGTGCACCGGCATCAACGCAGCGTCACCCGCGCTTGCCGCGCCATCCTGGCGAACACGGTGCGGAGCATGAGCCGGGCCATTGCGAGCGGACGGCGCCGGTCCAGCCCGCGACCCGTCATCCGCTGCGGCAGGAAGAAGCGTGCAAAAGCCGGCAGTCCCCCTGGGCGCAGGGTCCAGAAACATCCTCCGGCATACACCGTGTCGTAGCCATCACCGGCTTTCAGGAGCCAGAGCGCGGTTCCTGAACACAGCGCCACGTCCGCCGGGCCGTCGCGCGCCAGCAGCCGGAAGCCGTGCCGGTACGACAGCTCCACGGTCTGGCGCAGGTCGGCCAGGTGGATCGCCAGCGGACGCAGCGCGCCCACCGCCTCGAGCAGGCGCGGCAGGCCGTACAGGCCGGCGCAGGCGCGGTCCCGGTATTTCTGGAAGGCGCCGCGCAGCTCCGTCACGCTCGCTTCCGGCGGGCGCGGCAGCGGCGGCGGCGATTCGCGCCAGCACGCCATCCAGCGCGCCACGGCCGCCTCGCTCTGGGCCGCCAGGCTGGCGGGACTGTCCTGCTCCAGGTCGATCCTGTCGTAGGGCGCCATGAAGCGGATGAGCGGGCGCAGCGTTTCCAGCCTTGGCGCGTCCAGCAGGCCGGCCGGACTGCGCCTTCCGTGGTTGAGCCAGGCATTGTCGGCGCGCGCGAAGCGCGCGAACGAGGCCACCGGCACCAGCAGGCGCGGCCGGAATGCGTCCGCCTGCATGGCGAGCCGCGCCATGCCCTGCCCGGCCGCTTCCTCGCGCTGCGCGTCGCCGTCCGGGTTGCCGCTCCAGGCCATGTTCGCGAATCCGGTCAGGAGCACGTCGATGCGCGGCGCGCGCCGGCGCAGGCGCTCGGCGGCGCCGCGGCAGGCCGCCCGCGTCCCGAGCGCCCGCTCGCCCAGATGCAGGATGCTGCGCCGCCCGGCCTGGATCAGGCACCAGGAATCGGCCTCGCCGTTGGCGAAAGCCGTCAGGCGCAGGTCCTTGCCCAGCGCAACCGGCTGCCCGTCCTTGCAAGGGGCCAGGGCGAAGCGCTGGCGGCGCAGTTCGTCGGCCAGGCGCCAGTCCCGGCCCTGGCGATGGAGGAAGGTGGCGATGCCGCGGAATTCGGCCTGGAAGCGCTGCAGGAAAGGCAGGGACAGGCGGTCGGGCGCGGCGCGAGAGCACCAGATGAACACCGGCAGGCCGCAACCGTTCAGCGCGGCGATCACGGCGGCGCTGCTGGTGGTGCGGTCGACCAGGCTCCAGGCATCGTTCAGCACCGTGCCGTCGAGCCAGGGATCGGCCAGCAGCAGCGCGCTGTCGGTACGCACCATGAAACAGGCGTGGTTCAGGAAGGTGAGGGTCGGATTGGACATGGCAAGGAGCGCAAGCGGGAAGCCTTCCAGCCTAACGGCGCGCCGCACAAGGTCCCTGATCCGCCACAATCGCGTGCAATCTGCACGCGAGCGCGAAAAGTCCGGCTTTTCGCCTTCGCCAAAGCGCGGAAAACCCCTACAATAAGGTTGATGTAAGGAATCATTTTTAGGACCGACAGCCATGCCTTTGGAATCCCTCCTCTCCGCCCCCCCGGCCACCCTCGGCGCCGCGCTTGCCGCCGCCCTGTTCGGACTGCTCGTCGGCAGCTTCCTGAACGTGGTCATCTACCGGATTCCCAGGATGATGCAGCAGGAGTCCGACAACTACGTGGCGATGGAAAGCGGCAAGGAGCCGCCCCACGCGGAGCGCTTCAACCTGATGGTGCCGCGTTCGCGCTGCGGCCATTGCGGCCACCAGATCACGGCCATGGAAAACATCCCGGTCATCAGCTGGCTGGCCCTGCGCGGCAAGTGCAGCGCCTGCAAGGCCCCGATCTCGGCGCGCTACCCGGCCATCGAACTGTTCACCGCCGTCGTCTCCGGCCTGCTGGTCTGGACCTTCGGCAGCGGCGCGATGGGCCTGGCGACCCTGCTGTTCGCCTGGCTCCTGATCGCGATGACCTTCATCGACTTCGACACCCAGCTGCTGCCGGACGACCTGACCTATCCGCTGCTGTGGGCCGGACTGCTCATCAACATCAACGGCACCTTCGTGCCCCTGCAGGACGCCGTGATCGGCGCGGCGGCCGGCTACCTGGTGCTGTGGGCCGTCTACTGGCTGTTCAAGCTGGCCACCGGCAAGGAAGGCATGGGCTACGGCGACTTCAAGCTGCTGGCGGCCCTCGGCGCCTGGCTCGGCTGGGCCATGCTGCCGACCATCATCCTGCTGTCCTCGGTGGTCGGCGCCGTCGTCGGCATCAGCCTGATCGTGTTCGCCAAGCGCGGCCGCGACAAGCCGATTCCCTTCGGCCCCTACCTGGCCGCGGCCGGCCTGATCGCCCTGTTCTACGGCGAGCAGCTGGGCCGCTTCATTCAAAGCGTGGTCGCCTGACATGGAACAGGCGTTCTCGGTCGGCCTGACCGGCGGCATCGGCTGCGGCAAGACCACCGTGGCCGACATGTTCGCCGCGCTGGGCGCCTCGGTGATCGATACCGACCAGATCGCGCATTCCCTGACCGCGCCGCATGGCGCGGCGATGCCTGCCCTGCTGGCGGAATTCGGCGCGGACTTCGCCACCGGGGACGGCGCCCTGGACCGCGCGAAGATGCGCGCCCTGGTGTTTTCCGACGCCACCGCGCGCGCGCGCCTGGAAGCCATCCTGCATCCGCGCATCCGCGAGGCCACCGCGGCGGCGGCGGCCATCGCCACCGGTCCGTACACGATCTTCGTCGTTCCCCTGCTGATCGAATCGGGCACCTGGCGCGAACGGGTGACGCGCGTGCTGGCGATCGACTGTACGGAAGACACCCAGGTGGCACGCGTCGTGACCCGCAGCGGCCTGGCCGCCGAGCAGGTGCGGGCCATCATGGCGGCGCAAGTCACCCGCGCCCAGCGGCTGGCGGCGGCGGACGACATCATCAACAACGACGAGGGACTGGACGAATTGCGGCCCCAGGTGGCGCGTTTACATGCGCGGTATCTGTCCTATAGCAAGAGAATGTAACAAGATCAATGCAGGATTTGTAATTTTACGCATCATGGTTCAGAATCACGGGGTTGCCAGCCAGCCTACATCGGGAAGCTTGAAAAACCGTCGCGAGCGGCAGCAATGTTGGTCGAGAACGAAGCCGTACGGACGTACGGTGAGTATCGGAGACCGGCAGTGCAACGCGCAGTAGGTTTTTCAGGGTTCCCTTTCAGAGGAATGTCATTTTGATCGTCTACGAATATCCTTTCAACGAGCGGATTCGCACGTTGTTGCGGCTGGAAGACCTGTACGAGAAATTCAAGTTCTTTGTGCATCAGGAACACCCGATGCAGCATCACGTGGCGCTGGCAACCATCTTCGACATGCTCGAAGTCGCGGGCCGTGCCGACCTCAAGTCCGACCTGCTGCAGGAACTCGAGCGCCAGAAGCAGAGCCTGCTGGCCTACCGCAGCAATCCCGCCGTCGCCGCCGAGATGCTCGACGCCGTGCTGGCCGAGCTGGACCAGGTGAGCGGCGCCCTGGTGGGCAGCCAGGGCAAGACCGGCCAGAACGTGCGCGAGAACGAGTGGCTGATGAGCATCCGCGGCCGCACCATCATCCCCGGCGGCGCCTGCGAATTCGATCTTCCCTCATACTATGCCTGGCAGAAGCGCCCGGCCGAGCAGCGCCACGCCGACATCATGAACTGGTTCGCGCCGCTGGCGCCGCTGTGCGATGCGCTGTCGCTGGTGCTGCGCCTGCTGCGCGACTCCGGCCGGCCGGTCAAGATGATCGCCAACGCCGGCAGCTACCAGCAGATGCTGCAGGGGAAGGTCTACCAGATGCTGCGCCTGACCCTGGACGAGTCCACCGGCGCGATTCCCGAGATCTCGGCCAACAAGTACATGCTGTGGGTACGCTTCACCACCCAGGACGGCGACCTCAAGCCGAAGCCCCTGGAAGAAGACGTGCCTTTCGATTTAACCCTTTGTAATTTCTGATCCCATGACGGTAGTTGCCTGCCCCACCTGCGGCAAGAAGGTCGAGTGGACCCCGGCGAACAAGTTCCGCCCCTTCTGCTCCGAGCGCTGCAAACAGATCGACCTGGGCGCCTGGGCCGAGGAGAAGTACACCATCCCCGGCGGCGCCCCCACCGACCCGCAAGACAAGCCGTCGGACGACTGACGGCGGCATGCGCCCGTACCAGCGCCCCCACTGGTTCGACCCAACGTGAAAGGATCGTCATGCCGCTTGTTTCCATCACCGTCCGCAAGCCCAAGTCCGCCGCCTTCAAGGCCACGGTGTTCGACGGCGTCCATCACGCCCTGGTGGCGGTGGGCGTGCCGGCGACCGACCAGTTCCAGCGCGTGTTCGAACTCGACGCCGCCGATTTCCGCTATGGCGCCGACTACCCGGACCTGCATACGCCGCGCAACGAAGACTTCGTCCTGATCGAGATCCTGTGGTCGGTGGGACGCAGCGTGAAGGTCAAGAAGAAGCTGCTGGCGGAACTGATGACGAAGCTGCGCGACGCGGGGATGGAGCCCGAGAACGTGATGGTGGTGTTCAAGGAGGTGGGGTGGGAGAACTGGTCGTTTGCAGGGGGGAGGTTGCTGCATACCTGAAGCAGGCTACCTCCCTGGTTTCCCCCTAGCTTAAAAACCGTCGTTCCGGCGAAGGCCGGAACGACGGTTTTGAGGTTAACGGTGTACGGTGGCGCCGACCGACATATCACACCCCGACCCGTATCCCCTGCGGCACCACCACCGGCCGGTTCCTTCTCCCATACCGGTCCATGAACAAGCCCTCCAGCCCGATCTCCGGCTGCCGTCCCGACAGCATGTCCGCCAGCACCCGCCCCGAGCCGCAGGCCATGGTCCAGCCCAGGGTGCCGTGCCCGGTGTTGAGGAACAGGTTGCGGTAAGGCGTCGGACCCACTACCGGCGTGCCGTCCGGCGTCATCGGGCGCAGGCCGCACCAGAACGAGGCCTTGCTTACATCGCCGCCGTCCGGGAACAGGCTGGTCACCGAATGCTCCAGGGTGTCGCGGCGCGCCTGGTGCAGGCGCAGGTCGTAGCCGGACAGCTCCGCCGTGCCGCCGACGCGGATGCGGTCGCCCAGGCGCGTGATCGCCACCTTGAAGCTTTCGTCCATCACGGTCGATTCCGGCGCGCCGGCCGCGTCCGTGATCGGCACCGTGATCGAATAGCCCTTCACCGGATACACGGGAATGTGGATGCCGATCTGCTTGAGCATCAGCGGCGAATAGCTGCCCAGCGCCAGCACGTACTGGTCCGCCTTGAGCTCGCCCTTCGAGGTGATCACCCCGGTAATGCGGTCGCCTTCCGTGACCAGGCGCTCGATCTTCACGTCGTGCTCGAACTGCACGCCCAGCGCTGCGGCCATGCCGGCCAGGGCCTGGGTGAACTTGAAGCAGTCGCCGGTCTCGTCGTTCGGCAGCAGCAGGCCGCCCACAAAACGCCCGCGTACCCGCGCCAGGGCCGGCTCGTATTCCTCGCAGCCCTCCGGCTCGAGCAGCCGGTAAGGCACGCCGTACTGCTCCAGCACCTCGATGTCGGTGCTGGAGCCCTCGAACTGCTTCTGGGTGCGGAACAGCTGCAGGGTGCCCTTGCTGCGCTCGTCGTAGGCGATGCCGGTGTCCTTGCGCAGCTGGACCAGCACATCGCGGCTGTACTCGGCCAGGCGCACCATGCGCCCCTTGTTGACCTGGTAGCTGCGGTGGTTGCAGTTGCCCAGCATTTGCAGGATCCAGCGCCACTGGGCCGGGTCCATGCGCGGGCGGATCACCAGGGGGCTGTGCTGCATCGCCAGCCATTTGACCGCCTTCATCGGCACGCCCGGTCCGGCCCAGGGCGTGGCGTAGCCGGGCGAGATCTCGCCGGCGTTGCCGAAACTGGTTTCCATCCCGGCGCCGGGCTGGCGGTCGACTACCGTCACCTCATGCCCGGCCCTGGCCAGGAAATACGCCGATGCGGTTCCGATGACGCCACTGCCGAGGATGATGACTTTCACTTCAGGTCCTTAAGTGTGTGAGGGATAGCGTACCCGGTCGAGCCACTCGAGCAGCGGGATGGTGGCCGGCAGCAGCGGGCTGACGCTGTAGGCGCCCTGCCAGGCGAAGGCCTGCCCTTCCAGGCTTTGCGGCTCGCCCTTCCACGCGCGGCAGATGTAGAAATACAGGCGCACATGGGCGTGTTCGTAGACGTGCTCGACGCAGCACCAGGGCTCGCCACTCAGCACCTGCACGCCGAGCTCCTCGACGAACTCGCGCTGCAGCGCCACGAAGATGTCCTCGCCCGGCTCGACTTTCCCGCCCGGGAATTCCCAGTAGCCCGCGTAGGGCTTGCCTTCCGGCCGCTGGCCGAGCAGCACGTCGCCGTTGGGGCGCATCAGGATGCCCACCGCGACGTCGACCGGCCGCGCTGTTGGTTTTGCTTCACTCATTCGTTTTAAGATCCGGCAGCTTGCCGGCATAGTCCTTCGCAAATTGCCAGGCCACCCGGCCCGAGCGCGAGCCGCGCTGCAGCGCCCATTGCAGGGCCTCGACGCGCGCCGCCGCGATCTGCTCCGGCGTGCAGCCGAAGCTCGCCAGCCAGTGGCCGGTGATGTCGAGGTAGTCGTCCTGGCGGAAGGGATAGAAGGACAGCCACAGGCCGAAGCGCTCCGACAGCGAGATCTTCTCTTCCACCGTCTCGCCCGGATGCAGGTCGCCCTCGTCGCTGTGGCGGTAGCCCGCGTTGTCCGACATTTTTTCCGGCATCAGGTGGCGCCGGTTCGAGGTCGCGTAGATCAGGACGTTGTCCGACTGCGCGCTGATGCTGCCGTCGAGCGCCACCTTGAGCGCCTTGTAGCTGGCCTCGCCTTCTTCGAAGGACAGATCGTCGCAGAAAATCACGAAGCGCTCCGGGCGGCCCGCCACCAGGTCGACGATGTCCGGCAGGTCGGCCAGGTCTTCCTTGTCGACCTCGATCAGGCGCAGGCCCTGGGCGGCGAAGCCGTTCAGGCAGGCCTTGATCAGCGAGGACTTGCCGGTGCCGCGCGCGCCGGTGAGCAGCACGTTGTTGGCGGGACGGCGCGCCACGAACTGGCGCGTGTTCTGCTCGATCTGGCGCTTCTGCGCGTCCACATGCCGCAGGTCTTCCAGGCGGATCGTCGATGCATGCAGCACCGGCTGCAGATACTTGCCGCCGCCATTGGCGCGCTTGCGCCAGCGGAAGGCGAAGCTGCGCTTCCAGTCCGGCTCGCGCGGCACGGGCGGCGGCAGCACCGCCTCCACGCGCGCCAGCAAAGCTTCGGCGCGGTGCAGGAACTGTTCCAGTGGTGTCATTGCCTGGTGCGGAAGTTCAGGAGCGGTAGTCGGCGTTGATCGACACGTAGTCGTGCGACAGGTCGCAGGTCCAGACGGTGGCGGTGGCCTCGCCGCGCGCCAGCTTGACGCGCACCGTGATCTCGGACTGCTTCATCACGCGTTGGCCGTCCTCTTCCTTGTAGTCCGGGTTGCGGCCGCCGCTCTTGGCCACCCACACGTCGTCCAGGTAGAGGTCGAGCCTGGTGACGTCGAGGTCGTCCACGCCGGCATAGCCGACCGCGGCCAGGATGCGACCCAGGTTCGGGTCGGAGGCGAAGAAGGCCGTCTTGACCAGCGGCGAATGGGCGATGGCGTAGGCGATCTTGCGGCATTCCGCCACGTCGCGGCCCTCTTCCACCGTGATGGTCATGAACTTGGTCGCGCCTTCGCCGTCGCGGATGATCTGCTGCGCCAGGTTGCGCGAGATCTCGGTGACGGCTTCCTTCAGCGCCTCGTACTCGGCGCCGCTGGCGCTATTGACTTCGAGTTCACCTGCGCCGGTGGCGATCAGCATGAAGGAGTCGTTGGTCGAGGTATCGCCGTCGATGGTGATGCTGTTGAACGAGTGGTCGGCCGCGTGCCTGACCAGTTCGTCGAGGACGGGCTGGGCCACCTTGGCGTCGCAGGCCACGTAGCCGAGCATGGTCGCCATGTTCGGCTTGATCATGCCGGCGCCCTTGCTGATGCCGGTCAGGGTCACGTTGTGGCCGCCGATGGTGACGGTACGCGAGGCCGCCTTCGGCTGGGTGTCGGTGGTCATGATCGCCTCGGCGGCATTGAACCAGTTGTCGGCCTTGAGGTTCGCGACGGCGGCCGGCAGGCCGGCCTTGACCTTCTCGAGCGGCAGCTGTTCCAGGATCACGCCGGTGGAAAACGGCAGCACCTGCTGCGGCTGCAGGCCGAGCAGGCCCGCCAGCGCGGCGCAGGTGGCCTGGGCGTTGGCCAGCCCGGTCTCGCCGGTGCCGGCGTTCGCATTGCCGGTGTTGACCACCAGCGCGCGGATCGGCGCACCGCCCGCCTTGACCGCTTCGAGGTTGGCCTTGCTCACCTGGACCGGCGCGGCGCAGAAGCGGTTCAGGGTGAACACGCCCGACACGGTGGCGCCTTCCGCCAGCTTCATCACCAGGATGTCCTTGCGGTTGGGCTTCTTGATGCCGGCTTCGGCGAAGCCGATTTCAATGCCGTTCACGGGTTTCAGGTCGGCTGCGACTGGCAGGGGGGAATTGACGGCCATGGCGATCTCGTTGGAAAAATTGTCGAATTCGTTATTGTACCGCCAGCGGGAGAACAGGAGAGCCGGGCTTGGTGTTGCGATGAGGTGGCGACGTGCGTTCGATTGCCGATGAGTGAGCAGGACGCATCTCGCGCCAGCTGCATGTGAGCGTCATCCCGGCGAAGGCCGGGATCCAGGTTCGTCGCGCAGCCGTGGTGCACGCGAACTAATGTGGACCGCATGCGAACCTGGGTCCCGGCCTTCGCCGGGACGACGGATCGGGCCTGGCGGGTACCGCACAAGCAGACACGCACAACACCGCACCATCCGCACGCCCGTCCACTCGATAGCTTTAGCTTTTACCCCGTTAACCCCACCTTATAAGCACGTTTCTCGCAATAGCCGCGCACAATTGAACTTCGTTCATTTTCCTGTTGCGGATCAAGGCCTTACGATTTCCTACGGAAAACCATGCATATACTCGGCGAGCCGATTCGGCACACCCCCGCCGCGGGGCATACAACCACAGGAGACAACGATGAAGTCAACCCTAAAGGCGCAGCTGATCGTCGCGCTTTGTGCAGGACTTGCCGCCCTGCCGCCGGCCTTCGCCGACGGCAAACCCGCCGAGCTGAGCGTGTCGGCGAAGCAGTACAAGCAGTACTTCGAGGAAGCCTCAAGCGAGTTCAACGTGCCGGTCGAGCTGCTCGAGTCGATCGCCTATGCCGAGACGCGCTGGCATCCGCACGTGCCCAAGGGGAAAATGAAAAAGAACGGCGAACCGGAAGTCGAGGTGGAATCGCACCACGGCATGCCGATCAGCTACGGCATCATGGGCCTGCGCGACGACCCGCACTTCGGCCACTCGCTCACGCAGGGCGCGGCCCTGATCCGCGTCACGCCGGAGCAGGCCGCTTCCGACACGCGCAGCAACATCCGCGCCGCCGCCGCCCTGCTCGCCCAGTACGGCAACCGCAAGACGCGCGCCTTCCCGCTCGAGGACTGGGAAGACGCCGTGGCCCGCTACAGCGGCATCCCGCAGCGCGAGATCGCGCAGATCTACTCCTACGAAATCTACACCGCCATCCGTCAAGGCCGCGGCAGCGAACAATACCGCGTCGGCCAGAAACACGTCGAGATGGAGCGCATCTACGGCAAGGACAAGCTCAAGAAGCTGTCCGCGCCCCGCATCACCGTGGAAACCGGCGTGCCCGATCCGAAGATCTCGGCGCCGGACTTCATCGACACCCCGAATAAAAAATAAAGCAGCATCGACGGAGACACTCATGAAGAACATGTTTCGCGGCTTGGTCGCAAGCCTCTGCTTTGCGACGTCCATCCAACCGGCGCTGGCCTCGACCGACTACCCGCCGGCCATCTGGAACCCCGCCGCCAGCTGCAACTACTCGGCACGCACCGCCTCCGTCAGCCATGTGACGGTGCACACCACGCAAGGTTCCTACGCCGGCTCGATCTCCTGGTTCCAGAACTGCAGCGCCGGCGTCAGCGCCCACTACGTGATCCGGTCGTCGGACGGCCAGGTGACCCAGATGGTGCGCGAGGCGGACAAGGCCTGGCACGTGGGGAACTCCAACGGCTATACCGTCGGCATCGAGCACGAGGGCTATGTCGCCAACCCGTCCGCCTGGTACACGACCGCCATGTACAACGCCTCGTCCGCACTGACGCGCGACATCCTGGCCTCGCGCTCGCTGTCGCAGAAGGTCTACGACGGCAGCGCCGGCTGGAACGCCGTGCCCTCGGACTCCCTGTACAACGTCAAGGGCCACGTCAACTACGCCAGCCAGAGCCACACCGACCCTGGCTCGGGCTGGGACTGGCCGCGCTACAAGTCGCTGGTCGCGGGCGGCGGCGGCTCCACCACGACCTGGCCGCTGGTCCAGTACGGGAACACGGGCGAGCGCGTGCGCACCATCCAGTACCTGCTGCAGCAATGGGGCTATGCGCTCACCGTCAACGCCAGCTTCGACAGCGCGACCCAGAACGCGGTGAAGAACTTCCAGTCCTCGCACGGCCTGGGTGCGGACGGCATCGTCGGCAATGCCACCTGGCCGGTGCTGGTCATCCTCACCCAGCAGGGCGACTCCGGCGCCAAGGTGCGCGCGGTGCAGAGCCAGCTCAACGAGAGCGGCGCCGGCATCGCGGTCGACGGCGCCTTCGGCCCGGCCACGGCGACGGCGGTCAGGAACTTCCAGACCTCGAAAGGCTTGAGCGCGGACGGCGTGGTCGGCGACAACACCTGGAACAAGATGGCCTGGTAAGCGGCACGCTATCATTCGCGTTCGCCTCATGGAATCCGCTTGACCCTCACGCCACGTGAGGCTCGAGACTGGCGCCACGCTGAAGAAAGGAGCTGCCCGACATGCTGAAAGTAGGAGAACTCGCCGCGCTCGCGAACCTGACGGTACGCACGCTGCACCATTACGACAGCATCGGGCTGCTCCGCCCTTCCGCGCGTTCCGATGCCGGCTACCGGCTCTACGACCGCGACGACGTGGCCAGGCTGCACCAGATCCAGGCCTTGCGCGTACTCGGGATGGGGCTGGCCGACATCGGCCTTTATCTGGACAACCCGCTGGACAGTCCAGGCGCCTTGCAGCTGGCGGTGGTCGAGCGCCAGCTCGCCGCCGTCGACCGGCAGATCCTTGAGGCGGCGCAGATGCGCTGCCAGCTGCTGCGCCTGCGCGGCCAGCTGCTGCAGGGCAAGGCGCCCGAGCTGTCCGACTGGCTTACCACGTTGGAGACCATGACCGTGTACGAACACTATTTCACCAAGGACGAACTGGAGCAGCTTCCGTTTTTCAGCAACCCGGAGGCGCGCCGCGACTGGCGCCAGCTGGTCGAACAGGGGACGGGCCTGATGCGCTCGCAGGTCCCGCCCTCCTCGAGCGCCGCCAAGTCCTTCGCCCAGCGCTGGCTGGACGCCTTCCAGCGCGACACCGGCAACAACGACGCCTTCGTCACGCGCATCAACATGATGGCGACGCGCGAGCAGCAGGCGATGCAGGACGAATTCGGCGTGACACCGGAGCTGATGGGCTATGTGATGGCCTCGATCGGCGAACTGCGGCGCGACGTGTATGCCCGCTACCTGGCGCCCGAGGTGCTGGAGCGCATGCGCCGCCACCAGGCCGAGCACGGGCACGAATGGCCTGGACTGATCGCCGAGGTGCGCGCGCAGATGGAACAGGATCCCGATGCGCGCGGCCCTGAAGCGCGGGCGCTGGCGCGGCGCTGGATGGCGATGTTCCAGGACATGGTCGGCCCTGACCCCGCCGCCGTCGAAGCCTTCCGCCGCGCCAGCGCGAACGAACCGGTGCTGCGCATGGGAAGCGGCATCGGCGACGACATGCTCGACTACCTGCGCAGGGCGATGCCGGCGCCGCCGGGCATCGCCCGTTCGACCCGCAGCGCATAGCAGCCGTAGGCCGTGAAGCGCGCCAGCACGAAGTCCGTGTCGGCGCGTGCGAACAAGGCGTCCAGGTCGGCCGCGGCGGCATGTGGCGAACTCACGCGCGCGTCGACGATGCGTTCGCGTTCGCTATAGGCGCGCAACACGAAGCTGGCCCCGAGGTAAGGCGCTTTGCCCTGGACCGGCAGGGTGTCGGACTGCGCCGCGCCCTGCCCTGCCGCCGACAGGAAGACGGGGCCGTATTCGCGGAACGGACCGGCCTGCGTGAACGGGCAGTAGCTGGCGAGCAGGATCGGTTCGCCCGGTTCGGCGCGGCGCAGCAGGTCGCGCAGCGGTTCGCCGCCCTGTGCGGTGTGGCGTTCGACGGGCTGGCCCAGGTCGTCGATGCCGGCGCGGGCGCGCTGCAGGTAGCTTGATGGCAGGGGGACGATACGGATCGGCGTGGAGGGGACGGGATGGTGGTGCATGGCGGCCTCGCGGACATGTGGAAGAACACCTATCCTGTCCGATCCGGCAATGGAAAGCGTCCTGCTTCTTGCTGCTGAATTCGCGCTGCTGAATTCGCGCTGCTGAATTCTTGCTGCCGAGTTCTTGTAGCTGAGTTCTTGCTGCGGACGCGCGATCGTGCCGAACGTGCGCGGCAAAGCCGGTGACGGCGGTAGCATGCATGATCTGAACCTGCCATGTGGAGCACCATGATTACCGATACGCCAGCCTCGCTACGCCACGTCGTCCTGTTCTCGTTCAAGGACAGCGCGCCCGCCGACCGGGTGGATGCCATCATCTCCGATTTCGAAAGCCTCGAAGGCGCGATTCCCGGGATCACCGAATTTGAATGGGGCACCAATATCAGTCCCGAAGGGCTGAACGATGGCTTCTCGCATTGTTTTACGCTGTCGTTCGCGTCGGTGGAGGACCGGGATGCGTATCTGGTCCATCCGGAGCACCAGCGCTTCGTGTCGACCCTGGGGGAATGCCTGGAGAAGTCGCTGGTGGTGGATTATTGGGCCAGGTGAGGCGATGGCGGTCCGCATCGAACTTGGGTTCCGGCCGTCGCCGGAACGACCTTGATAACATCACGAGTAGTGGCTGAACTGACTTCGGACACGCACGTAAGCCCGTCATCCCGGCGAAGGCCGGGATCCAAGTTTGCGCGCATACCGATAACGCCACCCAACAACAAAAACGGCCGGATCACTCCGGCCGTTTTGCTTTCAGCACGCTGCGCTTACGCCAGCTTGCCGTGGCACTGCTTGAACTTCTTGCCGCTGCCGCAAGGGCAAGGGTCGTTGCGGCCGACCTTCACGCCCATGTAGGTGCTGTGGTCTTCCGCCGCCACCGGCGCGGCGCCGCCCGACACCGGGTTCGGGTTGAGCAGCTCGGCCGGGTCGGCCGACGGGTTGAAGTCGGCGTGCTGGTAGTTGAGGTTTTCCAGCTGGGCCGCCTGGGCCGCCATCGCGGCTTCGGCCGCTTCGACTTCCTCGCGGGTCTGGATGCGCACGGTCATCACGGTGCGGATGACTTCGTTCTTGATCATGTCCAGCATGTTGCTGAACAGCTCGAAGGCCTCGCGCTTGTATTCCTGCTTCGGGTTCTTCTGCGCATAGCCGCGCAGGTGGATGCCCTGGCGCAGGTGGTCCAGCGCCGCGAGGTGTTCGCGCCAATGGGTGTCCACGCTCTGCAGCATGACGTTGCGCTCGAAGCCGCCGAAGGCGTCCTTGCCCACGATGCCTACCTTGGCCTCGTAGGCCTTGTCGGCCGCGGCCAGCACGCGCTCCAGGATGTCGTCGTCGTTCAGGTTCGGATCGTCCTGCAGCATCTGCGCCAGCGGCACGTCCAGGCTCCATTCGCTCGAGAGGGTCGACTCCAGCGCCTTGATGTCCCACTGCTCTTCCACCGATTCGGCCGGCACGAAGCCGCGCACCACGTCGGTGAACACGCCGCTACGCAGGCTGGCGATGGTCTCGGAGATGTCGGTCGACTCCAGCAGTTCGTTACGCTGGGTGTAGATCACCTTGCGCTGGTCGTTGGCGACGTCGTCGTACTCGAGCAGCTGCTTGCGGATGTCGAAGTTGCGGGCCTCGACCTTGCGCTGGGCCGACTCGATCGAGCGGGTCACGATGCCCGCCTCGATCGGTTCGCCTTCCGGCATCTTCAGGCGGTCCATGATCGCGCGCACGCGGTCGCCCGCGAAGATGCGCAGCAGCGGATCGTCCAGGCACAGGTAGAAGCGCGAGGAGCCCGGGTCGCCCTGGCGGCCCGAACGGCCGCGCAGCTGGTTGTCGACCCGGCGCGATTCGTGGCGCTCGGTACCGATGATGTGCAGGCCGCCTTCGCGCACGACCAGGTCGTGCAGCGACTGCCATTCGTCGCTCAGGGTCTTGGACTGGGCGGCCTTGTCTTCCGGCGACAGCTTGTCGTCGGCTTCGATGAACTGGATCTGCTTGGCGACGTTGCCGCCCAGGACGATGTCGGTACCGCGGCCGGCCATGTTGGTCGCGATGGTGATCATCTTCGGACGGCCGGCCTGGGCGATGATTTCCGCTTCGCGCGCGTGCTGCTTCGCGTTCAGGACGTTGTGCGGCAGGCCCGCCTTGTTCAGGATGCCGGACAGCAGTTCCGAGTTCTCGATCGAGGTCGTGCCCACCAGGACCGGCTGGCCGCGCTCGTAGCAGTCGCGGATGTCGTTGAGCATCGCGTTGTACTTCTCTTCCGCGGTCTTGTAGACCTGGTCCTGGCGGTCCTTGCGCTGCGACGGCTTGTTCGGCGGGACCACCACGGTCTCCAGGCCGTAGATCTCCTGGAATTCGTAGGCTTCGGTATCGGCCGTGCCGGTCATGCCGGCCAGCTTGCCGTACATGCGGAAGTAGTTCTGGAAGGTGATCGAGGCCAGAGTCTGGTTCTCGTTCTGGATGCGCACGCCTTCCTTGGCTTCGACGGCCTGGTGCAGGCCGTCCGACCAGCGGCGGCCCGTCATCAGGCGGCCGGTGAATTCGTCGACGATCACCACTTCGTTGTTCTGCACCACGTAGTGCTGGTCCTTGTGGTACAGGACGTGGGCGCGCAGCGCCGCGTACAGGTGGTGGATCAGGGTGATGTTGGCCGCGTCGTACAGCGAGGCGCCTTCCGGCAGCAGGCCCATCTTGGTCAGGATGGCCTCGGCCTTCTCGTGGCCGCCCTCGGTCAGCAGCACGGTGTGCGCCTTCTCGTCCTTGGTGTAGTCGCCCGGGACTTCGATCTTGCCCTTGCCGTCCGGGGTCTCCTCGCCGATCTGCAGGGTCAGCTGCGGCGGGACTTCGTTGATGCGGTGATAGAGGTCGGTGTGGTTCTCGGCCTGGCCCGAAATGATCAGCGGGGTACGCGCCTCGTCGATCAGGATCGAGTCCACCTCGTCGACCACGGCGAAGTTCAGGCTGCGCTGCACGCGCTCGCGGGCCTCGTACACCATGTTGTCGCGCAGGTAGTCGAAGCCGAATTCGTTGTTGGTGCCGTAGGTGATGTCGGAACCGTAGGCCTTCTGCTTGCTGTCGTGGTCGAGCTGGGACAGGTTCACGCCCGTGCTCAGGCCCAGCCAGGCGTACAGGCGGCCCATCTGCTCGGCGTCGCGCTGCGCCAGGTAATCGTTGACGGTAATGACGTGCACGCCCTTGCCCGACAGGCCGTTCAGGTAGACCGGCAGGGTCGCCATCAGGGTCTTGCCCTCGCCGGTGCCCATTTCGGCGATCTTGCCTTGGTGCAGGACCATGCCGCCGATCAGCTGCACGTCGAAGTGACGCATCTTGAGCACGCGCTTGGCGGCTTCGCGGCAGACGGCGAAAGCTTCCGGCAGGATGTCGTCGAGGCTCTCGCCCTTGCCCAGGCGGTCCTTGAACTCAGGCGTCTTGGCCTGGAGTTCGGCGTCCGACAGCTTTTCCATCTGCGGCTCGAGCGCGTTGATCTGACGCACGGTCTTTTGGTATTGCTTGAGCAGACGCTGGTTACGGCTGCCGAAAATCTGGGTCAGGAATGACATGCTGTGTTCTAAGAAAATACGCCGCAAAAAAGAGCCAGGGATGATATCAGATAGATAAGCATCGAAGACCGCCTATGGCAAAAAGCTACTGATTTTATCATGCGATCCGGCCACACTTGGGGATCATGGGCAGGATAACAAGAGTCGTACCGTCAAGAATGTTATCAAATAGCACTCCTTGTTAGGCTGGCATTGCAAAGCGTGCTCGCTGTGGTATGTTGCGGGCATGCAGTTCTCGCCTCCTCCCAAGCAGCGTCCTTTCCATATATTCGGGACCAAATCCCGCCAGACCTCCTTTGTCGCGACAGATTTTCTTCGCGGCAACGACCGCATGGCCAGCCTGCTGCCCGCCGCGAACCGCATGGCGCGCCTGCAGTCCGACTGCGCGGCGGCGCTGCCGGCCCTGTTCGGCGCCTGCGCCGTGATCTCGTTCCAGGAGTCGGTACTGGTACTGGCCGTGCCCAGTTCGGCGCTGGCGGCCAGGCTCAAGCAGATGCTGCCCAAGCTGCAGGCAACGCTGCAGGGGCGCGGATGGGGTGTGGAATCGATCCGGCTGAAGGTGCAGATGGCGCGCGCGGTCGATGAAAAACCGCAGATGCGCACCCTGGAGCTGCCCCCGACGGCGGTGCAGGCCTTCGAGGAACTGGCGGAGAGCTTGCCGGAGACGACGCAGAACAAGGAGCTGGTGGCGGCCTTGCGGGCGCTGGCGGCCAAGCGCAGGGGGTAGTGGCTGGGATTGCTAAACTTGGGTCCCCGCCTCCGCGGGGATGACGTTTCCAGGCTGCGGACTGCGATAGTCGTTGCGGCCCGCCACTTTCAAACGTCATCCCCGGACTAGGCGTCCCCCTCGGCGGGGACCCAGGTTTGCCAGAGCGGCCTTCAGCTCAGCGCCCACTCCCTCGACACCATCTTCACATACGACGCCGGCGCCGCATCCAGCGAATCGAAGCTCACGATCTCGTAGGCGTCCGGCTGCGCCAGCAGCGCGCGCAGCAGTTCGTTGTTGAGCGCGTGGCCCGACTTGTGGGCCGTGTAGCTGGCCAGCAGCGGGTGTCCCACCAGGTAGAGGTCGCCGATCGCATCGAGGATCTTGTGGCGCACGAACTCGTCCTCGTAGCGCAGGCCGTCCGCATTCAGGATGCGGTATTCGTCCATCACGATCGCGTTCTCGAGCGAGCCGCCGCGCGCCAGACCCATGCCGCGCAGGCTTTCCACGTCCTGCATGAAACCGAAGGTGCGGGCCCGCGCCACATCGCGCACATAGGTGATGTCGCCGAAATCGACGACCGCGCGCTGCATGGTGCCGTCCACCGCCGGGTGGTTGAATTCGATGAAGAAGTCCAGCTTGTAGCCGTCGTGCGGCGACAGGCGCGCCCATTTCTCGGCGGCGCCCGTGCCCTGGCGCACCTCGACGTCCTTCAGCACGCGGATGAACTTGCGCGGCGCGTCCTGCTCTTCCACGCCGGACTGCTGCAGCAGGTAGACAAACGAGGAAGCCGAGCCGTCCATGATCGGAATTTCTTCGGCCGTGACGTCGATATACAGGTTGTCGATGCCCAGGCCGGCGCAGGCCGACATGATGTGCTCGACGGTCGAGACGCGGGCGTCGTCCTTGATCAGGACCGAGGCCATGCGGGTGTCGCCCACCACGTGGGCGCTGCTCGGGATTTCGACGATGGGGTTGAAGTCCACGCGGCGGAACACGATGCCGGTATCGGCGGCGGCCGGGCGCAGGGTCAGCTCCACCTTGCGGCCCGAATGCAGGCCGACGCCGGTGGTGCGGACGAGTTCTTTGATGGTTCGTTGTTTCAGCATCCGCCGATTATAGCCCGCCTGTTCCAGGCTTGCCGGCGCCGCCCCCTCAACTGCCCTTCCCTTAGGGATGCTCGGATTCGGCGTGGTCTTTTTCGTGGCGAATCAGATACAAACCGCTGCCGATGATGATCGCCGCCCCCAGCAGCGTGTAGCCGTCGGGCAGCGCGCGCCACAGCAGCCAGTCCAGGCCCACGCCCCAGGCCAGGGCCGAGTACTCGAAGGGGGCCACGCTCGAGGCCTCGCCGCGGCTGAAGGCTTCGGTGATGGCCAGCTGGCCGACGAAGCCGGTCAGGGCCAGCGCCGCCAGCAGCGGGAGGTCGGCCATGCTCATGCCCACCCAGCCCGGCGCCGCGAGTGCGCTGGCGCCGATGGCCATCATCAGCATCAGCCAGAACACCATGTGCTCGCTGCGGTCGGTGCGCGCCAGGAATTTCACCGTGATCGCCGACACCGCGTAGCAGGCGGCCGACCCCAGCACGGCCAGGCCGCCGATGGTGAGGAAGCCCGCGCCGCTCGGGCGCAGCACCACCAGCACGCCGCACAGGCCGACGCCGATGGCGATCCAGCGCGCCAGGTCGACCCGCTCCTTGAGAAAGAGCACCGACATCGCCGTGATCAGGGCCGGGGCGATGAAGAAGATCGAATAGGCCTCGGCCAGCGACAGGCGCTGCAGGCCATAGGCGAAGAAGGCCAGCATCAGGATGCCGAGCAGCGCGCGCAGCAGGTGCATCGGCCAGCGGATGCGCAGAATGCCGGCATAGGCGCCGCGCCAGGCCAGGTAGGCCGCCACCAGCGGCAGCGAACTCAAGGCGCGCAGGGCGGCCACCTGGATCGCCGGATAGCGCGCCGACAGCAGCTTCATCGCCGTGTCCATCAGGGCGAACATGAAGACGGCAAGCAGCATCGCGTAGATACTGGCCAGATTGCCCCGGCTTTTCACAGGCGCTTTTCCATGAACACACTGAGGGGGTCGGGACGGTAGTCGCCGAAGGGCGCGCGGCGCACGAAGCCGGCCCGCTCGTACAGGCGGATGGCCGGCGCCTGGTGGATGCCGGTTTCCAGGTTCAAGACCTGGAGGCCGGACATGCGCGCGAACATCGTCAGGTGCTGCAGCAGCTCGCTGCCGGCGCCCAGGCCGCGCCGCGCCTCGCTGACGAACATGCGCTTGATCTCGCCGTAGCCGCCGCGCGCGACCAGGGCCGCGCAGCCCACGGCCTTGCCGTCGACGTCGCGCGCGACCAGGAACAGCGCGTCCTCGCGCAGCAGCGAATCGACATCCAGCAGGTGGTTGGACTCGGCCGGGTACAGCGCCGCGTGGTAGGCGTCGAGCTGTTCCAGCATGGCCCGTACCTCGGGCTGGTCCGGGGTTTCGGTATTGATGATCATGATGAAAAAACGGCGCCGCGGCGCCGTTTGTCAGGTGGCCTCGGCTTAGCCCAGTTGTTCGAGCATCTTTTCGGCGCTCGAGATTTCGAAGCCGGCGTTTTCGACGTTCAGCTGCTTGACCACGCCGTCCTCGACCAGCATCGAGTAGCGCTTGGAGCGGGTGCCCATGCCATGCTTGGAGAAGTCGGCGTCCAGGCCCAGGGCCTTGGAGTAGGCGGCGTTACCGTCGGCCATCATGCGTACGGTGCCGGTGGCTTTCTGGTCGCGGCCCCAGGCGCCCATCACGAAGGCGTCGTTGACCGAGATGCACCAGATTTCGTCGACACCCTTGGCCTTCAGGGCCTCGGCGTGCTTGACGTAGCCGGGCACGTGCTGGGCCGAGCAGGTCGGGGTGTAGGCGCCCGGCAGGCCGAAGATCACGATCTTCTTGCCTTTCACCAAGTCAGCCACCTGGAAGGTATTCGGGCCGAGCGAGCAGCCGGCGGTTTCGGTCTCGATGAATTCGGCCAGGGTGCCTTCCGGCAGGCGGTCGCCGATCTGGATGGTCATGTGTGCTCCTTGAGGTGTTTTGAGAATCCGGCAATTATCGCCGATTCGCAGGAGGCTTGCTTGGGCTGACCAAACAGTGCCGGCGCGCCGGCGCCCTCCCCTTTGCCGCACCGCCAGCACGTCATTCCGGCCAAGTCTGCGTGCATCGAGCGAGCGCACTAGTGGCTGCGGCACGAACTTGGATCCCGGCCTTCGCCGGGACGACGGTTCAAACTGAACGGGCATGAACTACCGTAGCGGCGCGCACAACAAAAAAGGGCCAGCTCGCGCTGGCCCTTCCGTAGTTCACCGATTAGCGATCAGTCAGCCTGCTTGCGCAGAAACGCCGGAATGTCGTAGGTCTCGACGCCGTTGCGCTGCATCGCCTGCACCTGCTCCGATGCCTGCTCGCGGCGCCACACGGCCGGCTGCTTCAGGCCGCCGACGGCGGTGTCGGCAGCGCCCATGGTCAGGCCGCCGGACACCGCCGACGCGCCGGCCATGGTCGGGGCGTTGTAGGTGCCGGTCTTGAGCATCGGCTGCGGCTGCACCAGCTGGATCTTCTTGTTCTTGCCCAGGCCGGTCGCGACCACGGTCACGCGCAGCTCGTCGCCCATCTCGTCGTCGTAGGCGATACCCTGTGCGATCGACGCGTCCGGCGCGGCGAAGGCGCGCACGGCGGCCATGACTTCCTTGATTTCCTTGCCCTTGAGGCCACGGCTGGCGGTGACGTTGACCAGCACGCCCTTGGCGCCCGACAGGTCGATGCCGTCCAGCAGCGGCGAGGCCACGGCCTGCTCGGCGGCGATGCGCGCGCGGTCCACGCCCGAGGCGGTGGCGGTCCCCATCATGGCCTTGCCCTGCTCGCCCATGATGGTCTTGACGTCGTTGAAGTCGACGTTGATGTGGCCCGGCACGTTGATGATCTCGGCGATACCGGCGACCGCGTTGTTCAGGACGTCGTCGGCATGCTTCATCCAGTCGAGCATCGACTCGTCTTCGTAGATGTCTTCCAGCTTTTCGTTGAGGATCACGATCAGCGAGTCCACGTGCTTGGTCAGCTCTTCCAGGCCCGATTCGGCGACATCCATGCACTTCTGGCCTTCGTAGGAGAACGGCTTGGAGACCACGGCCACGGTCAGCGCGCCCATCGACTTCGCGACTTCGGCCACGATCGGGGCGGCGCCGGTGCCGGTGCCGCCGCCCATGCCGGCGGCGATGAAGACCATGTGCGCGCCGCGCAGCGCGTCTTCGATGCGCGAACGCGATTGCTCGGCCAGCTGGCGGCCGACTTCGGGACGCATGCCCGCGCCCAGGCCGGTCGGGCCGATCTGGATCACGTTGTGCGCGCCCGATGCCGCCAGTGCCTGCGCGTCCGTGTTTGCGGCGATGAACTCGACACCGGACACACCTTTATTGATCATGTGCTGAACCGCGTTGCCGCCGGCGCCACCGACGCCTACGACCTTGATCACGGTCCCCAGTGCTGCGTTATCGACCATATCGAACTCCATGATGAACTCCTAATATTCAAAATGCGGTTCCCGGCACGAGGCGTTCTGCTTGAATTAACGCCCCAGCTCGGTAACTGCGATTGTATTTAAAAATCTTGACCCCGTGACGAATTTACGTCGAATTTTTACGAATTTTTCTACTGCCGTCCCTGCTTCAGAAATTCCCAGCTATCCATTCCTTCATGCGTTGCCACACTGCCTTCACCGAACCATCCTGACGGGTCACGATGTGGCCACGCAGGTACTGCTTCTTCGCTTCCAGCAGCAAGCCGAGCACGGTGGCGTAGCGGGGGCTGCGCACCACGTCGGCCAGCTGGCCGCGGTACTCCGGCGTGCCGAGGCGCGCCGGTTTGAGGAAAATGTCTTCGGCCATTTCGATCATGCCGGGCATGATCGAGCTGCCGCCGGTGAGGACGATGCCCGAGGAGAGCACGCCTTCGTAACCGGATTCGCGCACCACCTGGTGCACCATCGCAAACAGTTCTTCGACGCGCGGCTCGATCACGGCCGCCAGCGCCTGGCGCGAGAGCGCGCGCGGACCGCGGTCGCCCAGCCCCGGCACTTCCAGCGTCTCGCCCGGATCGGCCAGCACCTGCTTGGCCACGCCGTAGCGGATCTTGATGTCCTCGGCTTCGCCGGTCGGGGTGCGCAGCGCCATCGCGATGTCGCTGGTGATCTGGTCGCCGGCGATCGGAATCACCGCCGTGTGGCGGATCGCGCCGTCCGAGAACACGGCGATGTCGGTGGTGCCCCCGCCGATGTCGATCAGGACCACGCCCAGTTCCTTCTCGTCCGAGGTCAGCACCGAGTCGGCCGAGGCCATCGGCTGCAGGATCAGGTCCGAGACTTCCAGGCCGCAGCGGCGCACGCACTTGACGATGTTCTGCACCGCCGACACCGCGCCGGTGACGATGTGCACCCGCACTTCCAGGCGGATGCCGCTCATGCCGATCGGCTCGCGCACGTCTTCCTGGTTGTCGACGATGAACTCCTGCGGCACCGTGTGCAGCAGCTGCTGGTCGGTCGGGATGTTGACCGCCTTGGCGGTCTCGATCACGCGCGCCACGTCGGTGGCGGTGACTTCCTTGTCCTTGATCGCCACCATGCCGCTCGAATTGAAGGAGCGGATATGGCTGCCGGCGATGCCAGCATAGACGTTGCGGATCTTGCAGTCGGCCATCAGCTCCGCCTCTTCGAGGGCGCGCTGGATCGACTCGACGGTGGCCTCGATGTTGACGACCACGCCTTTCTTCAATCCTTTCGACTCGTGCTGACCGAGGCCGATCACCTCGTGGCGTCCGTCGGACATCACTTCGGCCACGACCGCCACCACCTTGGAGGTGCCGATGTCGAGGCCGACGATCAGGTTTTTCGCGTCTTTTGTCATTGCTGTTGCCTGCTAGGTTTGCTTGGTTATCTTGCTTGTTGTGTTCGGTTTCTTCTTGGCCGCCTTGACCGGCTTGGTCGTGTCCAGCGGCACGCTCAGCGCCGCCGAGGACAGCGCCAGGCCGTTCGGGTAGCGCATGTCGATCGTGTCGATCCGCCCTTCCTGCAGCCGGGCGACCAGCTGCGGGTAGACGCCGACCAGGCGCTGCACCCGCCGCTTCAGGGTATTGCGGTCCTGCTCGCGGCCCAGCGCCACGCTCATGCCGTTGTCCAGCTTGACCGTCCAGGCGTAACGGTCGGACAGCGACAGCGATTGCGGCAGCAGCTTGACCGGCGCGAACAGCGCGCGCAGTTCGGAAAAGCGCGCCAGCACTTCCTTCTCGCTGCCCGCCGGGCCCTCGAAGGCCGGCAGCTCGTGGTCGTCGCCGGCCTCGCCCAGGTTGGCGGTGAAGACGTCGCCCTTGACCGACAGCAGGCGGCCGTCCTCGCCCCAGGTGCCGAGCGCCTCGTGCTCTTCCACCTCGACGATCAGCTGGTTCGGCCATTCGCGGCGCACGGTGGCGCGGCGCACCCAGGGCACGGTCTCGAAGGTGGTCCTCACCTGCTCCAGGTCGGCGGTAAAGAAGTTGCCGCGAATCTTGCCGATCACGCCGTTGCGCACCGTCAGCTCGTTCACGTGGCGCAGGTCGATCCCGTACATGCTTTCCACCGTCACCGCGCGCAGCGAGAACATGGGCAGCTGCGACAGCCACCACACGATCGAGGCGAGGCAGGCGAGCACCGTCAGCGCGGTCACCGCGCTGGCGCTTGCATTCAGGGACCGGACGTCATGCCACATGCGCGCTTATCCCTTGGCCTGGCCCATCTTGAGGCGTGCCGAGCGCAGGATTTCCACGCACAGGTCCTCGTAGCTGATGCCCACCGCGCGCGCCGCCATCGGCACCAGCGAGTGGCCGGTCATGCCGGGCGAAGTGTTCACCTCGAGCAGGAAGGGACGCATGTCGCTCTCGCGCACCAGCACGTCCACCCTGCCCCAGCCTTCGCAGCCGAGCGCGCGGTAGGCGTTCACGGCGTGGCGCTGGATCTCTTCCGTCAGTTCGGCCGGCAGGTTCGCCGGGCAGTGGTACTGGGTGTCGTCGGTGAAGTACTTGTTCTGGTAGTCGTAATTGCCTTCCGGGGCCACGATCTCGACGATCGGGAGCGCGCGCGCGCCGGCGCCGGTGCCCAGCACGGCCACGGTGAATTCGCGGCCGGTGACGAATTCCTCGGCCAGCACCACGTCGTCGAAGCCGGCGGCCAGGTCGACCGCGGCCTTGAAGTCCTCGGCCTTCTCGACCTTGGTGATGCCGATGGTGGAGCCCTCGAGCGGCGGCTTGACGATCAGCGGCAGGCCGAGGTCCGCCACCACCTTGTCCAGGTCGGTCGTCGAGTCGATGCTCGCGTAGCCCGGGGTCGGCACGCCGTGCATGATCCAGATCTTCTTGGTGGTGATCTTGTCCATGCCGACGCTGGATGCCATCACGCCGCTGCCGGTGTAGGGAATGCCGAGCTGCTCGAGCGCGCCCTGCAGGCTGCCGTCTTCGCCGTAGCGGCCGTGCAGCGCGATGAACACGCGGTCGAAGTTCTGCGCGGCCAGCTCGGCCAGGCTCTGGGTGCCCGGGTCGAACGGGTGGGCGTCGATGCCGCGGCTCTTCAGGGCCTGCAGCACGCCGGTGCCGGACATGATCGAGACGTCGCGCTCGGCGGAGCGTCCGCCGAACAGCACGCCGACCTTGCCCAGGGACGCGGGATCAAAAGTGGTGGTGTTCACGATCTATCGAGCCTTTGCATTGGTCAGTTGGTGGGGCACGCCGCTGATCGAGCCGGCGCCCATGGTGATGACGACGTCGCCGTCGCGCGCCACGTTCATGATGGCCGCGGGCATGTCGGCGATCGCCTCCACGAAAATCGGTTCCAGCTTGCCGCCGGTGCGCAGCGCGCGCGACAGGGCGCGGCCGTCGGCGGCCACGATCGGCGCCTCGCCGGCCGGGTAGACGTCGGCCAGCAGCAGCACGTCCGGGGTCGACAGCACCTTCACGAAGTCCTCGAACAGGTCGCGCGTGCGGCTGTAGCGGTGCGGCTGGAAGGCCAGCACCAGGCGGCGGCCCGGATAGGCGGCGCGCGCGGCGGCCAGGGTCACCTCGGTCTCGACCGGATGGTGGCCGAAGTCGTCCACCAGGGTGAAGCTGCCGCCCGCGGGCAGCGCCACTTCGCCGTAGCGGGTGAAACGGCGGCCGACGCCGCGGAATTCCAGCAGGCCCTGGGCGGTCGCGGCGTCGTCGATGCCGATCTCGCGGGCGATCGCGATCGCCGAGCAGGCGTTCAGCACGTTGTGCATGCCCGGCTGGTTCAGCACGAACTTGGTGTCCGGATAGCCTTCCTGGCGCACGGTGAAGTGCATCTGCACGCCTTCGGCGTAGGCATCCATGGCGCGCACCTCGGCTTCTTCGGAGAAGCCGTAGGTGGTCACCGGCTTGGTCACCTGGGGCAGGATGTCGCGCACGTGGCGGTCGTCGATGCACAGCATGGCGCGGCCGTAGAACGGCAGGCGGTGGGTGAAGTGCACGAACGCGGCCTTGAGCTTTTCGAAGTCGTGCTCGTAGGTGTCCATGTGGTCGGCGTCGATGTTGGTGATCACCTCGATCATCGGCGTCAGGTTCAGGAAAGAGGCGTCCGACTCGTCGGCCTCGGCCACGATGTATTCGCCCGAGCCCAGCTTGGCGTTGGCGCCGGCGGCGGTCAGGCGGCCGCCGATGACGAAGGTCGGGTCCAGGCCGCCCTGGGCCAGCACCGAAGCCACCAGGCTGGTGGTGGTGGTCTTGCCGTGGGTGCCGGCGATGGCGATGCCGCGCTTCAGGCGCATCAGTTCGCCCAGCATGATGGCGCGCGGGACCACCGGCACCTTGCCGGCGCGCGCCGCCACCACTTCCGGATTCGCTTCGTTGACCGCGGTCGAGGTCACGACCACGTCGGCGCCCGCCACGTGCTCGGCCTTGTGGCCGAGGTAGACCTTGGCGCCGAGGTCGGCCAGGCGCTGGCTCGCGGCATTGCTGTTCAGGTCGGAGCCCGACACCTTGTAGCCGAGATTGACCAGCACCTCGGCGATGCCGCTCATGCCGCTGCCGCCGATGCCGACGAAGTGAATGTTCTTGATCTTGTGTTGCATCGTGCCCTTACCTTGCCAATTTCTCTAGTTCGCGCGCGATCGCCTCGTTGGCGTCGCGCTTGCCCACGCGTTGCGCCGCCTCGGCCATGGCCAGGCAGCGTTCGCGGCTCGTCGTTTGCAGCAGGCTCGCCACCCGCTGCGGATCCAGTTCTCCTTGCGGCAGGTGCACCGCCGCCTGTTGCCCATCCATCCAGACCGCGTTGTCGCGCTGGTGGCTGGTGGTGCTGGCCACGAACGGCACCAGCACGCTGGCCACGCCGGCCGCGGTCAGTTCCGAGACCGTGATGGCGCCCGCGCGGCAGATCACCAGGTCGGCCTCGGCATAGGCGGCGGCCATGTCGTCGATGAAGTCGACCACCTTCGCCTCGACGCCGGCTTGCGCGTACGCGGAACGCAGGGCCTCGATATTCTTCTTGCCCGACTGGTGTGTGACCAGCGGACGCACGGCCGGATCGATCAGGCTGAGTGCCGCCGGTACGCTGTCGTTCAGCACCTTGGCGCCCAGGCTGCCGCCCACCACCAGGATGCGCAGTGGCCCGCCGCGGCCCGCGAAGCGCGCCGCGGGCGCAGGCAGGTCCAGGATCGCCTGGCGCACCGGGTTGCCGGTAACGACGGCGCGGTCGGCCGCCTTGCCGAAATCGGCCGGGAAGCCGAACAGCACGCGGTCGGCCATCGGCGCCAGGGTCTTGTTCGACAGCAGCAGCGCGGCGTCGGCGTTGACCAGGGCCAGCGGCACGCCGCGCAGGCGCGCCATCAGGCCGCCCGGCACCGTCACATAGCCGCCCATGCCCAGCACCACGTCGGGCTTGCGCCGGGCCAGGATGCGGCGGCAGGAAAGAAAAGCGCCCAGCATCTTGAAGGCGCCCTTGACCGTATGGCCCAGGCCCTTGCCGCGCAGGCCGGCGAAGTCGATGCTGTCCATCGGGATGCCGGCCTTCGGTACCAGCTCGGTTTCCATGCCGTGCGCGGTGCCCAGCCAGCTCACTTCCCAGCCGCGCGCGCGCATGGTCTGGGCGATCGCGATGCCGGGGAAGATGTGGCCGCCGGTGCCGGCCGCCATGATCATCAGCTTCTTCATACGCGGCCTCCGCGCATGCGAACACGGTTCTCGTAGTCGATCCGCAGCAGGATCGCCAGGCCGACGCAGTTGAACATCACGCCCGAGCCGCCGAAGCTCATCAGCGGCAGGGTCAATCCCTTGGTCGGCAGCAGGCCCAGGTTCACGCCCATGTTGATGAAGGTCTGGACGCCGATCCAGATGCCGATGCCCTTGGCGGCCAGGCCGGCGAAGACCTGGTCGAGGGCGATGGCCTGGCGGCCGATGTCGAAGGCGCGCTTGACCAGCCAGTAGAACATGGCGACCACCACGAGCACGCCGGCCAGGCCGAGTTCCTCGCCGATCACGGCCATGATGAAGTCGGTGTGCGCTTCCGGCAGGTAGTGCAGTTTTTCCACGCTCGAGCCCAGGCCGACGCCGAAGAACTCGCCGCGCCCGAAGGCGATCAGGGAATGGGTCAGCTGGTAGGCCTTGTCGAGGGCATTGTCTTCCTGCCAGGGGTCGAGGTAGGCGAACATGCGCGCGCGGCGGAACGGCGAGAGCGCGATGATCGAGGTGAAGATCACCACCAGCAGCGCGCCGATGCCGCCGAACCAGACGATGTTGATCCCGCCCAGGAACAGGATGCCCATGGCGATGCAGACGATCACGCCGAAGGCGCCCAGGTCCGGCTCCATCAGCAGCAGGCCGCCGACCAGGCCGATCGCGACCATCATCGGCAGGAAGCCCTTGGTCAGCTTGTGCATGTATTCCTGCTTGCGCACGGTGAAGTCGGCCGCGTAAAGCACGACCGCGATCTTCATCAGTTCCGAGGGCTGCAGGTTCATGACCTTGAGCGGCAGCCAGCGGCGCGCGCCGTTGACCGTCACGCCGATGCCCGGGATCAGCACGATCATCAGGAGCACCAGGGTGCCGATGAAGAGCATGGGCGCGTACCGCTGCCACACGGCGATCGGCACGCGGAACACCACGGCGGCGGCGGTCATCGAGACCACGATGTACATCATCTGGCGGTACAGGAAGTATTCGTTCCTGCCCGTCAGGTAGGCGAACTTCGGCGAGTCCGGCAGCGCGATCGAGGCCGAGTACACCATCACCAGTCCGAACAGCATGAGCAGCACCGTGACCCACACCAGCGGCTGGTCGTACTCCATCATCTTCGATGGACGGCTGCGCGCCGCGATGCTCGCATCGCTGGCGCTGCCCGAGAACTTGAACGGAATCTGGAACGCCATCAGATCTCCTGCCCCTTCTCGAGAGCGAGTTCGCGGACGGCGTCGACGAACACCTGCGCGCGGTGCGCGTAGTTGGTGAACATGTCGAGGCTGGCGCAGGCCGGCGACAGCAGCACCGCATCGCCCGCCTTGGCCAGGCCGGCGGCGCGGCGCACCGCTTCCGGCAGGCCGGGCAGGTCGAACACCGGCACGCCGGTCGGCTCGATGGCGGCGCGCACGGCCGGCGCGTCGCGGCCGATCAGCAGCACGGCGCGCACATAGCGCGAGCTGGGCAGGCCCAGCGGCGCGAAGTCCTGGCCCTTGCCGTCGCCGCCGGCGATCAAGACGATCTGCTGGTCTTCCCCGGCGAAGGCCTTGCCCAGGCCTTCCAGCGCGGCCACGGTGGCGCCCACGTTGGTGCCCTTGCTGTCGTCGTAGTAGTCGACGCCCTCGATGCTGGCGACCAGTTCCACGCGGTGCGGTTCGCCCGCGTATTCGCGCAGGCCGTGCAGCAGCGGCGCCAGCGGCAGGCCGCAGGCGCGGCACAGGGCCAGCGCGGCCAGCGCGTTGGCGGCATTGTGCAGGCCGCGGATACGGAGCGCGTCGGCCGGCATCAGGCGGTTCACGGTGGTTTCCACCGGGGGCGGCAACTCACCCTTCTTGAGCTTCTTCGCCGGCTCGTCGTCGACGGCGACCGCATTGGCCAGCCACAGCACGCCGCGCTCGCTGAGCAGCCCGAAGCTGTTCGGCGCCGAGGGCTCGCCGGTGCCGAAGGTGAAGGCCGGCGCATCGGCGGCGGCCATGCGCATCACGGTCGCGTCGTCGCGGTTCAGCACGCGCACGGTGTCAGGGCCGAAGATGCGCGCCTTGTCGCGCGCATAGGCGTCCATATTGCCGTGCCAGTCCAGGTGGTCCTGGGTCACGTTCAGCACGGTGGCCGCGTCGGCCTGCAGGCTGAAGGTGGTGTGCAGCTGGAAGCTGGACAGTTCCAGCACCCAGGCCTGCGGCAATTCATCGCCTGCGCGCACGTTGTTGTCGAGGACTTCGCGCAGCACGTCCAGCGCGGCCGGGCTGATGTTGCCGGCCACGCGGGTCGACAGGCCGGCGCGGCGGCACAGCAGGCCGGTGAGGCTGGTGACGGTGGTCTTGCCGTTGGTGCCGGTGATGGCGATGACTTTCGGCGCGTAGCCGCGGTCCTGGCGCAGGTGGGCCAGGGCCTGGGCGAACAGTTCGATCTCGCCCCATACCGGAATGTGGCGCTCGTGTGCCGCCGGCGTGATGGCCGCCAGTTCGCGGTTCGGGGCCAGGCCCGGGCTGACGGCAACGAAGTCGACGCCGTCGAGCAGGGTCGCGGGGAATTTGCCACCTTCGTCACCGCCCACGAATTCGGCGTTCGGCACGGCCTGGCGCAGGGCGAACAGGCGCTGCGGCTCGGTGCGCGTATCGGCGACGCGCACGCGTGCGCCGCAGCGCGCCAGCCATTGCGCCATCGCCAGCCCGGATTCACCCAGGCCCAGTACCAGTGCGGATTTGCCTTCGTAGTTCATCAGCGCAGTTTTAGAGTCGACAAGCCAACGAGGATGAGCACCATGGTCACGATCCAGAAGCGGACGACGACCTTGGTTTCTTTCCAGCCCTTTTGTTCGAAATGGTGGTGCAGCGGCGCCATCAGGAACACGCGGCGGCCGGCGCCGTAGCGTTTCTTGGTGAACTTGAACCAGCTCACCTGGATGATCACCGACAGGGTCTCGGCCACGAACACGCCGCCCATGATGAACAGCACGATTTCCTGGCGCACGATGACGGCGATGGTGCCGAGCGCGCCGCCCAGCGCCAGCGCGCCGACGTCGCCCATGAACATCTGGGCCGGGTGCGCGTTATACCAGAGGAAGGCCAGGCCCGCCCCCGCCATCGCGCCGCAGAAGATCAGGAGCTCGCCGGCGCCCGGGATGTAGGGGATGAACAGGTATTTCGAATAGGTCACGCTGCCGGTCAGGTAAGCGAACAGGCCCAGGGCGGCGCCCACCATCACGGTCGGCATGATCGCCAGGCCGTCCAGGCCGTCGGTGAAGTTGACCGCGTTGCTGGTGCCGACGATGACGCAATAGGTCAGCGCGATGAAGCCCCACACGCCGAGCGGATAGCTGATCGACTTAAAGAAGGGAACGATCAGGTCGGCCTTGGGCGGCAGGTCCATCGAGAAGCCGGATTCGACCCAGGCGTAGAACAGGCGCGCCACTTCCCAGGGGTTGGCGGCCGAGACCGAGAACGCCAGGTAGAAGGCCGAGGACAGGCCGATCAGCGACATCCAGAAGTATTTTTCGCCCGAGCGCATGCCTTCCGGGTCCTTGTAGACCACCTTGCGGTAGTCGTCGACCCAGCCGACGGCGCCGAAGCCCAGGGTGACGATCAGCACCGGCCAGATCAGGCGGTTGGACAGGTCGCACCACAGCAGGGTCGAGACGCCGATCGCGATCAGCACCAGCACGCCGCCCATGGTCGGGGTGCCGTGCTTGGTCAGGTGGCTCTGCGGACCATAGGTGCGCACCGCCTGGCCGACCTTCATTTCGGTCAGCTTGCGGATCACGACCGGGCCGCACAGCAGGCCGATGGTGATCGCGGTAATGGTCGCGAACACCGCGCGGAAGGTGATGTAGTTGAATACGCGCAGCGGACCGATGTAGTCCTGGAAATACTGAGCAAGCCAGAGAAGCATGTTAGTGGGCGTCCTTGCCAATAGGGGTTGATCCGGTCAGGTGCTGGACCACGCGCTCCATTTTCATGAAGCGCGAGCCCTTCACCAGGACAGTCGCGTTGGCATCGCGGCCCAAAGCTGAATCCAGTGCTGCCAATAAATCGTCGAACTGCGCGTAATGCTGTGCTCCCGACGCGGCCAGGTGGCGCGCCAGCTCGCCGGTCGCGAGCACGGTCTCGATGCCTTTGCTGTGCGCATAGGCGCCGATTTCTTCGTGAAACTCTTTTCCTTGCGCGCCCACTTCGCCCATGTCGCCCACCACCAGGATGCGCGGGGCCGGGTAGGCGGCCAGCACGTCGATGGCGGCGCGCATGGAGTCGGGGTTGGCGTTGTAGGTGTCGTCGATGACGGTCGCGCCCTTGCTCGCCTGCTTGCGCTGCAGGCGGCCGCCGACGGGGGCGAAGCTTTCCAGGCCGCGCACGATGGCGTCAGGCGCGATGCCGGCCGCGAGCGCGCAGGCGAAGGCGGCCAGCGCGTTGCGGACGTTGTGTTCGCCTGCCGCGGCGAGCTTGACGCTGTACTGCGCGCCGCGCGCGTCGACCTGCAGGTCGCTGCCAAAACCATTGGAGGTGTAGCTGGCGCGCACGTCGCACTGCTCGGTCAGGCCGAAAGTCAGCACACCGCACTTGGCCAGCCCGCGCCACAGGTCCGTATAGGTATCGTCGCCCGGGAACACGGCCACGCCGTCGTTCGCGAGCGCTTCGATCACGGAACCATTCTCGCGCGCCACCGCCTCGACGGTGTGCATGAATTCCTGGTGCTCGCGCTGGGCATTGTTCACCAGCCCCACGGTCGGCGCGGCGATGGCCGACAAACGCCCGATCTCGCCCGGGTGGTTCATGCCCAGCTCGATCACCGCGGCCTGGTGCTGCGCACCGAGGCGGAACAGGGTCAGCGGCACGCCGATCTCGTTGTTCAGGTTGCCCTGGGTCGCCAGGCGATGCTCCTCGCCGAAGGCCGCGGCCAGGATGGACGCGATCATTTCCTTGACCGTGGTCTTGCCGTTGCTGCCGGTGACGCCGATGACGGGAATCGCGTACTGCGCGCGCCACCCGTTGGCGATCCGGCCGAGCGCGGCCAGCGTATTCGGCACCACGATGGCCGGCAGGGTCCAGCCCTCCGGCAGTTCTTCCACCACCACGGCCGCGACGCCGCTCGCCGCGACCTGCCCCAGGAAATCGTGGGCGTCGAACACCTCGCCGCGCAGGGCGACGAACAGCATGCCCGGCTGCAGTTTGCGGCTGTCGGTCGACACGCCTTCGAAGGCCACATCGGCGCCCACCAGGCGCGCGCCCGGCATGGCCGACATCAGTTGTGCAAGCGAACCGCGCATCAGTGCGTCCTCAGCATGGTGAGCCGCGCCGTCAGCGCCAGCGAAGCGTGGTCGGCGTCCGAGAACGGCATCTTGCGGCCCTTGATTTCCTGGTAAGGCTCATGGCCCTTCCCTGCCAGCAGGATCACGTCCTGCTTGGCGGCCTGCTTCACGGCCAGCAGGATGGCCGCGGCGCGGTCTTCGACGGTCTGGTAGCGCGAATGCGCGTGATGCTTGTCCATGCCGGCGACGATCTGCGCGATGATGCTGGCCGGTTCCTCGCTGCGCGGGTTGTCGCTGGTGACCAGCACCTGGTCGGCCGCCTGGGCGATGGCGCCCATCTGCGGGCGCTTGCCCGGATCGCGGTCGCCGCCGCAGCCGAACACGCACCACAGCTGGCCGCCGCGATCAAGGGCGACCTGGCGCAGGGCTTCCAGGGTCTTTTCCAGCGCATCCGGGGTATGCGCGTAGTCGATCACGACCATCGGCGCATCCTGGCCGCCGATCTGCTGCATGCGGCCCGGGGCCGGCACCAGCGCCTCGATGGCCTCCACCGCGCTCTTCAGGGCCACGCCCTTGGACAGCAGCGCGCCCAGCACGCCCAGGGCGTTGCTGACGTTGTAGTGGCCGACCAGCCCTGTTCGCACCAGCGCGCCGCCCTGCGGGGTCTCGACCTGGAATTCGGTGCCGGCGTGGCGGCTGCGCATGGCGCTCGCGCGCAGGATGCCGATGCCGTCCAGGGCGGGCTGTTCGAGCTCGCCCTTGATGGTGTAGCCGGTCACGGACAAGGCCGGGAAATCGGCGCGCAGGTGGGCGACCAGGCGCTGCCCTGCCGGGTCGTCCAGGTTGACGATGGCGTGCCGCAGGCCTTCCCATTCGAACAGCTTGACCTTGGCCGCTTCGTAGCTGGCCATGTCGCCGTGGAAGTCGAGGTGGTCGCGGGTCAGGTTGGTGAAGATCGCGACGTCGAAATGCATGCCGGCGGCGCGGTCCTGGACCAGGCCGATGGACGAGGCCTCGATGGCCAGCGCGGTCGCGTTCGCGGCGCGCAAGTCGGCCAGCTTCTGGGCCAGCAGCACGGCGTCCGGCGTGGTGTAGCCGGTGACGTCGAAGCTCGGCTCGGTCTTGCCTTTGATGATGCCCACGCCCAGGGTGCCGATCACGGCGGCGGTCTCGCCCAGACGCGCCAGGCATTGGCCGGTCCAGAGGGCGATCGAGGTCTTGCCGTTGGTGCCGGTGACGGCGACGGTGAACATGGCGCGGTCCGGGTGCCCGAGTACGGCGTGCGCGATCGGACCGGCGTTCTTCTTCAAGCCAGGCACCGCGATATGCGGCACGTCGAGGCCGGCGTCCCAGGTGAAGCCGGTTTCTTCGTAAACGACGGCGGCGGCGCCGGCCTTCACGGCGGCGGCGATGTAGGCGCGGCCGTCCGCGGCTTCGCCCGGATAGGCGAAGAACACGTCGCCCTGTGCGACGCGGCGGGAATCAGAAACGAGACGGCCGCCTGGTGCGGCGGCGCGGATCCTCTGGCAGATGTCGTTCAGGCTCATCGCCATCACATGCTCTCCTCTAGGGGATTTTCCGGAATGATGATGTCTGTGACCGAGGAATCGGGCGGAACGTTCGCCGCCCTCAGCGCATTCGAGCCGAGGTCGGCCGCTGTCGGCGCGGCGACGCTGCCGCCTGTCCGCAAGGCGCCCCGCGGGTTGTCGACCATGACGGCGATGACGAAGCGCGGCTTCGACATCGGCGCGATGCCGACGAAGTAGCCGATGTTGTCGGTCTTGGAATAGCGTCCGTTGACGATCTTCTCGGCGGTGCCGGTCTTGCCGCCCACGCGGTAGCCGGCGACCTGGGCCTTGGAGGCGGTGCCTTCCGGGCCGACCACGGATTCGAGCATGGTGCGCACCTGGGCCGCGGTCTTGGGCGAGATCACCTGCTGGCCAACCGGCTGCTCGTCCACCTTGAGGAAGGACAGCGGAATGATGTCGCCGTCGCGCGCGAACACCATGTAGGAACGGGCCAGCTGCAGCAGCGAGACCGACAGGCCGTGGCCGAAGGACATGTTGGCGTATTCGATCGGCTTCCACGATTTCCATGGACGCACGCGGCCGGCGACGGCGCCCGGGAAGCCGAAGCGCGGCGCCTGGCCGTAGCCCAGCTTGGTATACAGCTCCCACATGTCTTGCGGCTCGAGCAGCTGGGCGATCTTGACGGTGCCGACATTGGACGATTTCTGGATGATGCCGCCGACCGTCAGGTGGTCCTTCGGGTGCATGTCGCGGATGGTACGGCCGGTCACCGTGATGCGGCCGCCCGAAACGTCGAACACGGTATCGGGCGTGATCTTCTTCTTTTCCAGGCCCAGGGCCACGGTCACCGGCTTGAGGGTGGAACCCGGCTCGAAGGTGTCGGTGATCACGCGGTTGCGCAGCTGGGCGCCGGTCAGCTTGGAGCGGTCGTTCGGGTTGTAGGTCGGGTAGTTGGCCATGGCCAGCACTTCGCCGGTATGCACGTCCAGCACCACGGCGCCGCCGGCCTGGGCGTTGAACTTCTCGACCGCGTTCTTGACGCTGGTGAAGGCGATGTACTGCAGCTTGCTGTCCACCGACAGGGTCAGGTCCTTGCCCTGGTGCGGCTCGCGGAACATGCCCAGGTCCTCGGCGATGTGGCCGAGGCGGTCCTTGATCACGCGGCGGCTGCCCGGCACGCCCATCAGGGTCTTCTGGTGGAACAGCTCCATGCCCTCCTGGCCCTTGTCCTCGACATTGGTAAAGCCGACCAGATGGGTCATCACTTCGCCCTGCGGATAGAAGCGCTTGTATTCCTTGCGGGTATCCAGGCCATCGAGCTTGAGCTGTTCGATCTGCTCGATGACCGGCATCTCGACCTGGCGCTTCAGGTAGACAAAAGTACGGTCCGAGTCCAGCTTCTTGCGCAATTCGGCTTCCGGCATCTCGAGCAGGCGCGCCAGGGCTTGAATCTTCTCGGGCGGGTTCTTGAGCAGGTCTTCGGGGATGGCCCAGACGGCCTTGACCGGCAGCGAGGACGCCAGCACGGCGCCGTTGCGGTCGAGGATGCGGCCGCGCGTGGCCGGCAGCTCGAGGGTGCGCTCGTAGCGGCTCTTGCCCTGCTTTTGCAGGAACTGGGTCGACATGCCCTGCAGCCACAGCGCCCTGATGCCCAGCACGGCGAAGGCCGCGAACAGGACGAACAGGACCAGGCGCGAACGCCAGTCCGGCAGGCGCACGGCCAGCACCGGGCTCTTGGAAAAAGCCACGCCCCTGGAGGCCGCCACCCGTGCGCCGCCTGCTTTCATCGCGCCTCGGCTCATTCAGCGCCTTCCGTCAGGTACTGGGTGCGGGCCGGGGTCAGCGGGGCCATGTTCAGCTCGGTGCGCGCGATCTGCTCGATGCGCTCGTTCTTGCCCAGTCTCGACTGGTCGAGCTGGAGCTGGGCCCAGTCGATGTCGAGCTGGCGCGCCTGCTGCTGGAGGCGCTCGAATTCGATCAGGAGGTGGCGCGCCTGGTAGCGGGCGTTGATCACCGACAGGGCGCAACCCACCAGCAGGCTCACCAGCACGATGTTCAGCTTGGCGCTCATGCCGCGCCTCCCGGCAGGCGCTCGGCCACGCGCAGCACCGCCGAGCGGGCGCGCGGATTGGCATCCACCTCGAGGTCGGAAGGCTTGGTCTTGGCGATGAGCTTCATCAGGGGCTGCGGCAGGTCGACGGCGCGGATCGGCAGGCGGCGGTCCGGCTGGGCCACCTTGGCCTTGGACGCGAAGAACTGCTTGACGATGCGGTCTTCCAGCGAGTGGAAGCTGATCACCGACATGCGTCCGCCCGGCGCCAGCATGGCGTAGGCCGCGTTCAGACCTGCTTCAAGGTCTTCAAGCTCTTGATTGATGAAAATCCGGACAGCCTGAAAGGTCCTGGTCGCAGGGTCCTTGCCCTTTTCGCGGGTCTTGACCGCGTCTGCCACGATTGCGGCAAGCTGTCGTGTGGTCGAAATTGGCTCGATTGCCCGGCGAGCAACAATCGCCTTTGCAATCTGGAAAGCATACCGTTCTTCTCCATAATCGCGTATCACCTTTTCGAGTTCGGTTTGGGGCGCGGTCGCGATCCACTCGGCCGCCGGCATGCCGCGCGTGGTGTCCATGCGCATGTCGAGCGGACCGTCCTGGCGGAAGCTGAAACCGCGGGTGGCGTCGTCCACCTGGGGCGACGAAATACCCAGGTCGAGGAGGATTCCGTCGACCTGCTGGATGCCGCGCGCGGCAAGCGCGTCCTGCATCGTTGCGAAACTGTCATGCACGATGGCAAAGCGGGCGTCCGCCACCCCTTCCGCGGTGGCGATGGCCTGCGGGTCCTTGTCGAAGGCGATCAGGCGGCCGCTGTCGCCCAGGCGCGACAGGATGAGCCGGCTGTGTCCGCCACGGCCGAAGGTGCCATCTATATAAGTACCGGAGGTGCGTGCGCCCTCGAGGTTGAGCGCGTCGACTGCTTCGTCCAACAGCACCGTGCGATGCTGGAATGCGGGCACCGTCAATGTTTCCGTCATCGGCGCCTCAGAACGAGAAGTTGGAAAGAACATCGGGCATGCCACCGGCGACGGCCTCAGCCTCGTCTTCAGCCAGTTTGGCGGCATTCCAGATCTCGAAGTGGGTGCCCATGCCGAGCATCATCACTTCCTTGTCGAGCCCGACGGCTGCGCGCAGCTCGGGCGAAATGAGCACGCGGCCGGCGGAGTCGAGCTCGACATCCACGGCATTCCCAAGGAAAATGCGCTGCCACGCCCTGGCCGACATCGGCCAGGCGGCGATCTGCTTGCGGTGCTCTTCCCAGACGGGACGGGGGAAGAAAAGCAGGCAACCGTGCGGGTGTTTGGTGAGCGTCATCCGGCCTTCGCACTGGGAAACGAGGGCGTCACGGTGCTTGGCCGGAATCGACATCCGGCCCTTTGCATCGAGATTGATCGCTGACGCGCCCTGGAACACGTATTTACCTAGCTTTGGAGAGTTTGTGGGGTGTTGTCGTAGGCGCCTTGCGGAGGGATTTCCTCCCACAAATCGACACTTTTTCACACTGTTTCCCACTTTAGTGGAAGCAATGTTGGTGGTCAAGCGAATTCACACTTGGCAAATACGAAATTTGCTAATGAAACCAATGACTTAGGAACAGGTGTTGATGGAATGAAATGCCAAAATGTCTCGTAAAATTAGGCACTTACACAACGGTGTGCAAGTAGCGCCTCAGTTGTACACACAATGTTTACGTTTGATTAATTTCAACGCGCGTGCGAAGTTGATGCAAGGAAACAACAATTGCAACGCAGAATTACACTGTATGGAATTGCAGGCCTGTTGAGGACGAGTTAGGATGAATCCAAGGCGATGACCCACCTGCCTCTGGCTCGCTCGGCAGGATGGCGGAGCCAAGCGGAGCGTGCCAGTCTGGCGGACCACCGGTCCGTTGCCAAGGAGGTAGCAGTGAGCATCACCCTCGCCCGTACCCGCGCGGTCTACGACCTGACAGAAGTGCAGGAAGCGCTCGACCGCAACCGCGGCCGCTCCCCGGAACTCGACGCGTTTTACGAGCGTATGCTGGAGACCGGGGCCGACCGCTTCGTCACCACCCCTTCTTCCCTCGACGCGCTCGATCCCCTGTTCGAGGAATGCCCCAATTTCGACGAAGTGCTGGACGACCTGGCGCGCTACCTGCGCCTGGCCCATGCCGGCGACAAGGGCTTCAACGTCATGCCCATCCTGCTGCTGGGCGGCCCCGGCGTGGGCAAGACCCATTTCGCCAAGCGCCTGGCCAAGGCCATGTCCACCGAGTGTGAACTGATCAGCATGAACGCCCTGTCGGCCGGCTTCGTCATCACCGGCAGCTCGGCCAGCTGGCGCGGCGCCAAGTGCGGCAAGGTGGCCGAGCGCCTGGTGCGCGGCAAGTACGCCAATCCGGTGCTGGTGCTGGACGAAGTGGAAAAGGCCAGCGGCTCCACCCAGTCCGACCCGCTGGCCGCCCTCTATCAGTTACTCGAACCGGAAACCTCGAAATCCTTCCGCGACGAGTTCATCGACGTCGATGTCGACGCCAGCCAGATCTTCTGGGTGCTCACGGCCAACTCGGTCGAAGGCATTCCCTCCCCCCTGCTCAACCGCATGGCGGTCTACGAGGTACCCAGGCCGACGCCCGAACAGGCGGCCGGCATCGCCCAGCGCATGGTCAGCGGCCTGGTCGAGGAGCTCAACCTGGGGGGCTTCGACGACGTCCTCAACGAGGCCGTGCTCGCCAAGCTGGCGCCGGTCTCGCCGCGCGACCTGCGCAAGATCCTGCTCGACAGCCTAGGCTATGCGGTCGCCGACGGCCGCGCCCATGTGACCGTCGACGATATCCACCTGCGTGCGCTGCCGGGCAAGTCGCGCATCGGCTTTTAGGATCGGCTTTTAACGCTATGGATGCAGCGCCAGCTGGCGCTGCGCGGCTGCGCGCCCATGCAGCAGCGCCAGCAGCTGGTCGGCCTGCTCGACACTTACCAGCAGCGATTGCCCTTGCTTCGCGGGCAGGTAGACCACCCGCTCGCGGTCGGTCACGGCGACGAACAGCGGACGCTGGTCCGCGCTGGTGAAGCGGCCGGCCGCATAACCCGGCAGGCTGATGCCGTTGTCGCGCGGGCCGAGCCGGGCCGCGTCGATCGAGGCCAGGCTGCCCTGCCGGGCCTGGGCCAGGTCGAACTCGCCGATGTCGCGCGCATATTCATAGAAGTAGCTCGCGCGCACCTGCACCTGGCCGTCGCGCACCTCCAGGGTATTCTTGGACAGTCCCAGCCCGAGCAGCAGGGTCACCGGCAGCACCATGGCGCCGACCGCGGCGCCGCTCCTCAGGTTGGCGGCGAGCGAGCGCTGGCGCGCCACCAGCATCGGCAAGACCGCCGCAAGCAGCGTGATACCGGCCAGCGTCAGGTAGGCGGACGGCCCGACGGCGGGAATGTCGAAGGCGGCTGCATGCATCTCCATGGCTCTTGCTCCGGTTCGGTGTGGCGGCTCCCCTACCTTAGCAGAGTTCGGGACGGACGAGAAAACACGAGATTTTCCCTGTTGGTTACAAAGTAAAAGAATAGAAACTTTCGGTTTTCTTTACACTCTGCCCGCGCAAAAAAAATATACCCAAGATAGGTATTTGATTTTGTTCAAAGTGTGTTCGCTGGCCCGTAACTTGCTCTTACCGGTGTGTAGTACCTGGCAATTACACATAAGAACGAAATCTTTCCGAAGGAGCTAGTGATGAAATCAACCATCCTGAAGTTGGCAGTGAGCGCAGCACTCGTAACTGGCGCCTCCCCGGCCTTTGCGAACCTGGTCTACCAGACTGGCGTGCAACAGACGGGTACCGGCCTGGGCGCGGTATCGACGGTCGTGACCGTGCAGGACAATACCAACGGGCCTCAGCCTCCCGCCACCGAGTCCGGCTGCGTCCGCCATACTAACGGCGGCAACATGACCAATCCGGACCAGACCTGCGAAGACTTGACTCCGAATCCCAACCTGGAAGGCGGCGACAACACCGCTGCCGTCGGCGGCAATGGCGTATATCTGCTCAGCGATATCGATGGCCTGACGAGCGCGGGCCAGCTCGGCTTCGTCGTGAATATCAGCGAACCTGGCGTCGATACGGCGACGCTGACCGACCTGTACATGTCGCTTTACTCTCTGGACGGAACCCTGCTGGAAATCTTCGAGTACATGGGACCGGACCTGATCCTGACCGATACCGGCGGCATCGGCCAGTCGGGCCTGCACCGTTTTGTCCTGGACGCCGCCCAGGCGGCTGACGCCGTTGCCGCTTGCGGCGACTTGACCCAATGCGTCGTCGGTGGCGGCGTCCAGTTCGCTCCCGGCACCACCCAGGCCACGCCGGAAACCGTACGCGTGGGTGCCTTCAGCCGTCCGGGCGACCCGGGCGAAGTGCCTGAACCGGGTTCGATCGCACTGCTCGGCCTTGGCGCCGTGGCCTTCGGCGCACTGCGCCGCCGCCAGGCTGCAAAGAAGTAAGAGCGTACCAGGTACTACTCCAGGCGCCGGTCGAGACACCGACCGTGACCGGCGCCTGAAGCTTTTCATCGGTGGCCGCCGCGCCTTCTCCGTGGCTTGCGCTGCCCGCAATCGCCAGACCGCCAGGACGACATTCCGCTTCTGCTCCCTTCTCACTGCCGGATTGGAAAATCACGATGTCCATTGCCCGCGTCGAGGGCCTCGCCAGGCAAACCCTTCCCCTACTCCTGGGCATCAGCGCCCCCTTCGCCGCCGCCGACTCGATTCCGGTCCAGATACTCGACCCGAACCTGCAGGTGACGACCTATATCGCCGCCGGCCAGGGCCTGAGCCAGCCCATCGGGATCGCCTTCGTCGGCCCGAACGACGCGCTGGTGCTGGAAAAGGCCAGCGGCCAGGTCAAGCGGGCGATCAATGGCGTCCTCCAGCCCGTGCCGGTGCTCGACCTGCCCGTCAATTCGAATTCGGAACGGGGCTTGCTCGCCATCGCCCTGCACCCGGGCTTCCCGGCCCTGCCCTTCGTCTACCTGCGCTGGACCGAGAGCGCGACCGGGGCCGATAGCACCGCGGTCGGCGACGTGGCCCTGCTGGGCAACCGGGTCGACCGTTTCATCTGGAACGGCTCCTTCCTGACCCTGGACCCCAACTTCAAGACGCTGCGGCTGCGCGCCCGCCAAACCGACAATCTTCCCGTACCGGGCCACCCCAACACGAACAACGCGCAGGAACAGGGCAACCATAACGGCGGGCCCTTGCGTTTCGGGCCCGATGGCAAGCTGCATGTCTTCACCGGCGACCTCGGCCGGCGCGGGCAGATGCAGAACCTGCCGAACGGCCCCTTCCTGACAGCGCCCTTCGCCGACGACACCTATGGCGGTCCGCTACCCGACAATGCCCACCTGTCCGGCGTGGTCCAGCGCCTGAACGACGATGGCAGCACGCCGACGGACAATCCCTTCTTCGCCGCCGGCGCGGCCATGGGCGGAGAAGTGGGCGCCATGATCCAGACCGTATTCTCCTACGGCCACCGCAACGGCTTCGGCATGGCCTTCGACCCCTACAGCCCTTATCTGTGGCTGACCGAGAACGCCGACGACGCTTTCAGCGAGCTCAACCGGATCGCCCCGGGCATGAACGGGGGATGGATCCAGGCCATGGGGCCGCTGAGCCGCTTCGCCCAGTTCAAGCAGATCGAGACCACGCAGTTCAACAGTTCCCTGCAGCAGAGGCGCTATCCGCCGACCCGCATCGCCTACACGCCGAACCTGGCCCTGGCCCGCATGTTCATGCTGCCCGGTGCGTCCTATGTCGACCCCCAGTTCAGCTGGCGCTACGAAGCCGGGCCCTCCGGCACCAGCTTCGTGAAGGGCGCCGCGCTCGGTCCCGAGTACGAGGGCAGCCTGTGGATCGGCTCGGCGCGCAGCTTCCAGCAGGTCGGCGGCAGCGGCGGCAGCCTCTACCGCTTCCGGCTGACACAAGACCGGCTGGCGGTCGACGCGAGCGCCGATCCGCGCCTGGCCGACAAGGTCGCCGACAACACGGCCAAGTTCGACCCGACGGAAAGCGAATCCCTGTTGATCGGCAAGGGCTTCGGCATTACGCCAGCGATCGAACAGGGACCGGACGGCAGCCTGTACGTCGTCTCCCTGACCGACGGCCTGGTCTACCGCATCAGCCGCGCCACCGCATCCCTGAGGAGACCATGATGAGGACTTCATTCCAGCGTTTCGCCGCGGGCTTCGCCGCCGTGTTCGTCTGCATGGTCCTGCCCGCCCACGGCGCGCCCATCCTCAATGGCGGCTTCGAGTCCGGCTTTTCGCACTGGACCCGCGCCGACATGGTCGGCGGCGACGGCGGATTCCTGATCCAGTCCGGCACGGCGAGCCCGGTCAACGGCATTCCCGTTCCGCCTCCGCCCGAGGGCGTGAACGCGGCGATGACGGACGCGCAGGGTCCCGGCAGCCACGTGCTCTACCAGGACTTCGTCGCGGCGGAGCAGGTCAGCCTGGCCACCCTCAGCTTCGACCTCTTCATCGGCAACCGGGCCGTCGATTTCTTCCTGCCGGCTCCGGCCAGCCTTGAATTCGCCACGCCGGAGCTGAACCAGCAGGCGCGGGTCGACATCCTGCTCGCCGGCGGCGATCCCTTCAGCGTCGGAGGCGATCTGCTGCTGAATGCGTTCCAGACCCAGGCCGGTGACCCTCTCGTGTCGGGCTACCTGCACGTCGAGGTCGATATCACCAGCCTGATCAACGCCAACCTGGGCGCGAGCCTGCGGCTGCGCTTTGCCGAAGTCGACAACGTCAACATCTTCAACTTCGGCGTCGACAACGTGGCGATCGAGACCATCGGGCCCATCGAAGTGCCGGAACCGGCGCCCATCCTGCTGGTGCTGGCCGGCGTGGCGGCCGCCACGCTGCAGCGCCGGCGCGCCCTGCGGCTGTCAGGGAGCGCAACACCTGGGCGGCCTCGCGGCGCGTGAGTCACGGCGCCGCCCAGTCCTTCGCGTGCGCGACCGCCTTCGCCCAGCGCGCCAGGCGTTCCGCGCGCTCCGCTTCCCGCATGGCCGGTTCGTAGCGCCGGTCGACTTGCCACTGCCGGGCGATGTCCTCGCCCGACTCCCAGAAACCGACCGCCAGGCCGGCCAGGTAGGCCGCGCCCAGCGCCGTGGTCTCGGTCACGCGCGGCCGCACGACAGGAATGCCGAGCAGGTCGGCCTGGAACTGCATCAGCATGTCGTTGCGCGCCGCCCCGCCGTCGGCCCGCATCTCGGTGACGGCGCAGGCGGCGTCCTTGCGCATCGCGTCCAGCAGCTCGGCGCTCTGGTAGGCGATGGCCTCGACCGCCGCGCGCGCGATGTGGGCGGCGGTGGTCCCGCGCGTCATGCCGACGATGGCGCCGCGCGCATACGGATCCCAGTGCGGCGCGCCCAGGCCGGTAAAGGCCGGCACCAGCATCACGCCGCCGCTGTCCGGCACGCTCAGCGCCAGCGGCTCGACGTCCGCCGACCGCTTGATGATGCCGAGGCCGTCGCGCAGCCACTGCACCGTGGCGCCGCCCATGAACACGCTGCCCTCGAGCAGGTAGTCGGTGGCGCCCCCGACGGTCCAGCCCACGGTGGCCAGCAGGCGGTTATGCGAGACCGGCGGCCGGTCGCCCGCATGCATCAGCATGAAGCAGCCGGTGCCGTAGGTGTTCTTGACCAGCCCCTTGCGGTGACAGGCCTGGCCGAAGGTGGCGGCCTGCTGGTCGCCCGCGATGCCGGCGATCGGGACCGGGTGGCCGAACCACGCATCGGCAGCCAGCCCGACGACGTCGGAACTGGCCACGACTTCCGGCAGCACGGCTTTCGGAATCGCGAACAGGTCCAGCAATTCCTCGTCCCAGCGCAGCGTGTGGATGTTGAACAGCATCGTGCGCGAGGCGTTGCTGGCGTCGGTCACATGGCGCCCGCACAGGCGGAACACCAGCCAGCTGTCGACGGTGCCGAAGGCCAGTTCGCCGCGCTCGGCGCGTCCGCGCGCGCCCGGCACGTGGTCCAGCAGCCACTGCAGCTTGGTGGCGGAGAAATAAGCGTCGAGCTCGAGGCCGGTGCGTTCCTGGATGGTGGGCGCCTGCCCCGCCGCGCGCAGGCGGTCGCAGGCGTCGGCGGTGCGGCGGTCTTGCCAGACGATGGCGGGCGCCAGGGCTTCGCCGCTGGCGCGGTCCCACAGGACCGTGGTCTCGCGCTGGTTCGCGATGCCGATGGCGGCGAGCTGGGACGCCTGGAGATTCGCCTGGCGCAGGGCCTCGCGCGCGCAGGCGAGCTGGCTCTGCCAGATGTCGAGAGGATCGTGCTCGACCCAGCCGGGCTGGGGGAAATGCTGGGGGAATTCGCGCTGGCAGCTGGCGACCGGCAGGCCCGCGTGGTCGAACACGATCGCGCGCGAACTGGTGGTGCCCTGGTCGAGGGCGAGGATGTAGCGGTCCATCGTTTCTCCTGGCGTCAAGGCGCGGCGGGGATGGCCGGGACATCCCCGATCTCGTGCAGGTAGCCCTGCTCCAGATAGCGTGGAATCTTGTCGAATTCGCCGAGCACGCGGCTGCGGAAGACGTCGTGCTCGTGCCAGCGCTCGGCCGGCACGCCGAAATAATTCACGGGACAGACGGACATGCTTAATCCCGGCCAATGCCGCTGCAAGGTCATGAGGTAGCGCCGGGTCGAGCAGATCTTGCCGATGACGAGGACGCTACGGATGTCGCCGAGATCCATCACCTCGGCGACCCGGGCGCGGCCGAAGCGCACGTTTTCGCCGGTATTGGTGGCGGCGGTCTCGAGGATCAGGGCCGCCGCGGGGACATCCCGGCGCAGCAGCTCGGCGGCAATGGTGTCCGCTTCGCTGTCGGGCAGGCCGCGGGTGCGCCCGCCGGAGACCAGCAGGCGGCGAAACATGCCCTGGCGCCAGAGCCTGGCAGCCGCCTCGCAAAATTCGGGAACGCCGTGCCGGGTTCCGAAGAGGAAACCGAGATCGGAAGGGGATGCCGGAAGAGCCGGCATCATGTAATCGGCGATGCGCTGCAGTTCGGTGGGAGACATGGCGCCTCGATCAGTCGTCAGCCGGGCAAACATGGCGGTCCCGGCATCACGTCCTGGCGGCGCCATGCAGATGAATTCAAGTAAAGCAGGCCGATAGGCCGGATTCTGTGTAGTGGTCTCCCTTGCGGGACGCCCCTATGACAGCCATTCCTCTAGGCGCTGGATTACTCCAGCGCTCAAGCTTCCTACCCGCACGCTCCGCGAGCAACATCAACGCGTGCCTATTTGGAATTGCTCCAGGTGGAGGTTACCGCGTTTCACCGTAACTGAATACGCTCGTCTCTGTGGCCCTATTCCTCGCCTTATACCTTGCGGCTTTCAGCGGACGGCCGTTAACCGTCACCCCGCTCTGTGGAGTCCGGACCTTCCTCCCGCCATCACCCGAAGATGACGGCCAGCGACTGTCTGGCCTGCTTCACGGCATCATTGTACCCGATGGGGAGCCCCACTCCCAGTATTGACCACCACCGGTGTGGTTTCGCCGCCCACCAGGCGATGATCGAGGCCGAGCATGTCGATGTCGACCACACCCATCAGCGGGGCATACATCAGGTCGTTGGGGTCGGTCGAACGGCGCCAGCCGAGGTGCAGCTCGCCCACGGCGCGCTTGACCATCTTGAACATGCGCTGGGCGGCGCGCTCGGTCGGGTGATAGCGGCTGGCGCCCGGCTCGAGCAGGCGCGCCATCGAGACGACCGAACTGTTCAGCTCCGGCTGGTGCATCGAAAACTGGTAACGGAAGCCGCCCGCTTTGGCATTGATGTCGCGCATGGTCAGGAAGACCCGGTAGGTCGACGCGTCCAGGTTCGGCAGGCGCGCCGAGGCCTCGGTCGCCAGGGTCAGCACGTCTTCGCCGGCGACCTGCGTCGTCTCGGGCAGGTTCTGGAGCGCCAGCGGCGCCAGGCGCATCGAGGAACTTACCTTGATGCCCAGTTCCTGCTGCAGCTGCTTCGCCATGTTCCCCGCCAGGTATTCGGAGAAATCGTCGAGCGGCACCAGGTAGACCCGGACCGGCACGGGCGCGGCCGCTTGGGCCAGCGCGCTTCCGGCGCCCAGCGAAGCCAGCATTCCCAGCAGGCGACGGCGGTACGCATTGTGCATGGCGGAGCTCCGGAAGATATAAATTCGTCAAGATTAGAGCATCTGCGCGCAGAAGTCGAAAGCATTCGCATCCGACTGGCAGGAATACCAGGAGGGAGACCCATTGGGCGACCGGCTTTTCTGAAATTTGATGTCGCCATTTCAAAAGCCGCTCCGGACGCGCTCACATAGAATGCCCGGATAGCAAACCAACAAGGATGACCGAACCATGACGCACCCTTCCCGTACCGGCGGCCAGATCCTGGTCGATGCGCTCCACATCCACGGCGTGGACACCGCCTTCGGCGTGCCGGGCGAAAGCTACCTCGATGTGCTCGACGCGCTGCACGACTCGGAGATCCGCTTCGTGATCAACCGCCAGGAAGGGGGCGCGGCGTTCATGGCCGAGGCCTACGGCAAGCTCACCGGCAAGCCGGGCATCTGCTTCGTCACCCGCGGCCCGGGCGCCACCAACGCCTCGATCGGCGTGCACACCGCCTACCAGGACTCGACCCCGATGATCCTGTTCATCGGCCAGGTCGGCAACGACTTCACCGACCGCGAAGCCTTCCAGGAAATCGACTACCGCCGCATGTTCGGCCAGATGGCCAAGTGGGTGGCCCAGATCGACCGCGCCGACCGCATTCCCGAATACATGGCGCGCGCCTTCCAGGTCGCCACCAGCGGCCGTCCGGGCCCGGTGGTGCTGGCGCTGCCGGAAGACATGCTGGTGTCGAAAGCCGAAGTGGCCGACACCCGCCCCTACCAGCCGGTCCAGGGTTCGCCATCCAGCGCGCAGATCGGCCAGCTGCGCGCCATGCTGGCCGAAAGCCGCCGTCCGCTGGTGCTGCTGGGCGGCCACACCTGGAACGACCAGGCCTGCGCGGACCTGCGCCAGTTTGTCGAAGCCAACCACCTGCCGGTGGCCTGCGCCTTCCGCTTCCAGGATCTGCTGGATAACGCCCACCCGAACTATGTCGGCGACGTCGGCATCGGCATCAATCCCAAGCTGGCCGCGCGCGTCAAGGACGCCGATTTGCTGATCGCCCTCGGCCCGCGCCTGGGCGAGATGACCACCAGCGGCTATTCGCTGCTGGCTTCGCCGGTGCCGCGGCAGCGCCTGGTCCACTTCCACCCGGACCCGGAAGAACTGGGCAGCGTCTACCAGGGCGAACTGATGGTCGCCAGCGGCATGCAGCAGGCCTGCGCGATGCTGGCCGCGATGGAACCGGTCGACGCCGCCGCATGGAAGGACAGCGTCGCCGAGGCGAAGGCCGAGCTGGCCGCTTACCAGGCCCAGCCGCCCATCTTCAAGGAAGGCAAGGCCCCGCTCGACCTGTGGCAGATGATGCAGGAGCTGATGGCCCAGCTGCCGCGCGACGCCATCATCACGAATGGCGCCGGCAACTACGCGTCGTGGGCGCACCGCTTCTACCGCTACGGCGCCATGCGCACCCAGCTGGCGCCGACCAGCGGCGCAATGGGCTATAGCGTGCCGTCCGGCGTGGCGGCCAAGATCGTGCAGCCGGAACGCACCGTGGTGACCTTCGCCGGCGACGGCGAATTCATGATGAACGGCCAGGAACTGGCGACGGCGGTGCAGTACGGCGCCGGCGTCGTGATCCTGCTGTTCAACAACGGCATGTTCGGCACCATCCGCATGCACCAGGAACGCGAATACCCCGGCCGCGTATCGGGCACCGGCCTGCACAACCCGGACTTCGCCGCCCTGGCGCGCGCCTACGGCGGCCATGGCGAAGTGGTGGAAACGACGGAGGAGTTCGGGCCGGCGCTGCGCCGCGCCCTGGCCCATGCCAACGAGCACAAGCTGCCGGCCCTGATCGAGCTGCGCTACGACGGCAACCTGATCACGCCGAACGCGACCCTGGACACGATCCGCAAGACTGCGGAAGCGGCGAAAGCGAGGAAGTAGACGACGAAGTAAGCAAAATAAGCCGGCCGCGCACAGCGGCCGGTTTCACGTGCGGGAACCGGATCAGTTCTGTTCCAGGCCGAGCTCGGCTGGAAGCGGGATGGGTTGGTCGAAGAAACTGATTTGTTCCGGTTGCGTCAGGAACAGCGCGACCAGGGCGATGAAGGCCCAGACGACGATATTGCGCAGGGTAGCGGCGTTGCCTTCGAGTGCGTTGTCACCGAACACCAGGCGCTTCAGGAAGTTCGTGATTTTCACGGTTAAACCCCGATTTTATCTGTTGGTTTCTCTCTGGGTCTCACTGTATATCAGCCGCGTCTGTTTTTCCAGTCTCGCACTGTTGAGCTGTGACGATTTGATGACAGATTGACGACACGAAACCGCGGTCGCTGCGGCGCGTGGGGACGCGCAGTAGGCTGCGCAGTGGGCTGCGCGGTGGGCAGTATTGCTGCTCTGGTAAAATATTCGGTACTTTTTTCATCGCGCCGCCCCCTGGCGCCGCATGCAGCCCCGCCACCAGACTATGTTTAGCTTCTTCAAGAGAAAAAAAGCGCCGGACACCCCGGAAGTGCAAGCGCCCGCCCCGGTCGTCCAGGCCCCGCCCGCGCCTGCGCCTGCCCCCATCCCCGCGCCGGCACCGGTCCCGGCATCCGCGCCGCTTCCCGCAGCTCTGCAGGAAGGCGAGCTGTTCCCGGAAACCGCCGAACGTCCCACCACCGAGGCCGAAAAGAAACGCTCCTGGATGACGCGCCTGAAGGCGGGCCTGTCCAAGACTTCGAGCAACCTGTCGCTGCTCTTCGTCGGCGCCCGCATCGACGAGGACCTGTACGAGGAACTCGAAGCCGCGCTGCTGATGTCGGACGCCGGCATGGACGCCACCCAGCATCTGCTGGACGCCCTGCGCCGCAAGGTCAAGGACGAGAAGCTGCTGGACGCGGCGGCCGTCAAGAACGCGCTCAAGGAATTGCTGATCGAGCTGCTGCAGCCGCTGCAGAAGCCGCTGGAACTGGGCCGCCACGATCCGCTGGTGATGATGATCGCGGGCGTCAACGGCGCCGGCAAGACCACCACCATCGGCAAGCTGGCCAAGCACATGCAGCGCTTCGAGCAATCGGTGCTGCTGGCCGCCGGCGACACCTTCCGCGCTGCCGCGCGCGAGCAGCTGATGGTCTGGGGCCAGCGCAACAACGTCACCGTGATCTCGCAGGCCTCGGGCGACCCGGCCGCGGTCGCCTTCGACGCGGTGCAGTCCGGCAAGGCGCGCGGCGTCGACGTGGTCATGGTCGACACCGCCGGCCGCCTGCCGACCCAGCTGCACCTGATGGAAGAACTCAAGAAGATCAAGCGCGTCATCGGCAAGGGCATGGAGAGTGCGCCGCACGAAACCCTTTTGGTCATCGACGGCAACACCGGCCAGAACGCCCTGGCCCAGGTGAAGGCCTTCGACGACGCCCTGCAGTTGACCGGCCTCATCGTCACCAAGCTGGACGGCACCGCCAAGGGCGGCGTGCTGGCCGCGATCGCGCGTACCCGTCCGATTCCGGTGTACTTCATCGGCGTGGGCGAGAAGCTCGACGACCTCCAACCCTTCAACGCGGAAGAATTCGTCGAAGCGCTGCTCGGCTAAGCGAACCACCCATGATCGAATTCCAGTCTGTTTCCAAACAGTACTCCCATGACGCCTACGCCCTGCGCGACGTGTCGCTCAACATCGCCAAGGGCGAGCTGGTCTACCTGGCCGGCCCTTCCGGCGCGGGCAAGTCGACCCTGATGAAAATGGTGGCCGCCGTCGAGCGGCCCAGCAGCGGCAAGGTGCTGGTGAATGGCCAGGACATCGGCCGCATCAACAAGGCCGGCATTCCCTTCCTGCGCCGCAACCTCGGGCTGATCTTCCAGCAGCAGCGCCTGCTCAACGACCGCCATATCCTGGCCAACGTGATGCTGCCGCTGCTGGTGACCGGCGCGGCGAAATCCCAGGCCGAGGGCCGCGCCCGCGCCGCGCTCGACAAGGTGGGCCTGGCCGACCGCGCCAAGGCCATGCCGCTGGAACTGTCCGGCGGCGAGCAGCAGCGGGTGGCGGTGGCGCGCGCCATCGTCAACCGCCCGCAGATCATCCTGGCCGACGAACCGACCGCCAACCTCGACCGCGTGGCGGCCGACAAGGTGCTCGACGCCCTGCGCGCCTTCCATGCTGCGGGCGTGACCTGCGTGATCTCGACCCACGACGAGCAGGTGCTGGACGCGGCCGGGCGCGTGATCCGCCTCGAGCACGGCAATCTGGTCGGGGGTGCGGCATGAGCCCGTGGATCCGCCAACATGGTTTCGCCCTCGGCGCCGCGCTGTCCACGGTGCGCAAGTCGCCCGGCAGCTTCCTGTTCAACGTGCTGGTCGTGGCCCTGGCCCTGACCCTGCCCTTCGCCGGCATCACCCTGCTCGACAACGTGCGGCCCCTTTCCGAGCAGCTGTCGGTCGATCCGGAGATCAGCCTGTTCATGGAGGCCGAGACGCCGCGCGCCGGCGCCCAGGCGCTGGCGCCCCAGATCCGCGCCATCGTGGGCAAAGGAAAAACAAGCGTCGCCTTCGTGCCGCGCGAAGACGCGCTCGCTTCGCTCAAGGACCGCAGCGGCCTGGGCGAGGTGATCGAGACCCTGGGCGAGAATCCGCTGCCGGACAGCTATGTGATCAAGCTGGAGGGCTTCGCCAGCGCCGGCGCTGCAAGCCAGGTCGACGGCATTGCCGAGCGCCTGCGCGCGCTGCCGGGGGTGGAATCGGTGCAGGTCGATTCGAGCTGGGTCAAGCGCCTTGCCGCCCTGCTGGGCGTGCTGCGCCTGGCCCTGCTGCTGCTGGCCGCGACCCTGGGCGTGGTCGTGATCGCGGTGGTGTTCAATACCATCCGCCTGCAGGTGCTGACCCAGAAGGACGAGATCGCCGTGGCCAAGCTGCTGGGTGCGACCGACAACTTCATCCACCGGCCTTTCTACTACACCGGCGCCCTGCTCGGCCTGTGCGCCGGGGCGGTCGCCCTGGGCGTCGTGACGGCCGCGCTGGTGCCGCTGAACGAGGCGATCCTGGCGTTTGCCAGGCTGTATGCGTCGAATTTCCAGCTGTTGCCCCTGGGCGCGCTGGAAGTGGCCGGGCTGCTGGCGATCAGCGCCGGGCTGGGGCTGATCGGCGCGCTGTTGTCGGTGCAGAGGCATCTGGCGCGGGTGCGCTGAAGCCGGTTGAACCCGTCGGCGGCTCCGCCGCCGACGGGTTCAACCGGCCCTTGAAACATCGCGCAACCAGCCTCATTCTTATGGCTTAGCCGTCCCTCCCTACGCAATCACGCGAAATCCTCCTACACGCCGCGCCATCCCAAGGTGCGGCAGCCAACAGAGGCGCCCGGCCTTGCGCCCTTAACCTGTCGCTGAACGCAAAAACTCCAGCTCTTTCCCGCGCTCGTATGCGCTGAATCAAACGGATAGCCCGTTCCTGCTCTACAGTGGAACCGACAGTAGTTTGATGCTTCAAGGCAATACTTTAGCAAGTCTTAAACGCCCGGGGTGTTTCTAGCACTCACTTCGGGAGAGTGCTAATATATGAGCTAAGGAAAGTCAGATTTCAAGAGAAACGCATCCGTAACAAACCGTAACAAAACTGCCACTCAGCAATCATCGGTGGCACGGTGGATGCAGCAGGATCACTAAGAGGGAAATGAATATGTCCGCACAATCCGCATTGGTTCCGGCCGGCAGTCGTGCTCTGGGACTCGGTTTCACCGGCAATCTTGGCAACATCGACGCCTATATCTCGGCCGTCAACCGCCTGCCGATGCTGACCCACGACGAAGAGATCTCGCTGGCGAAGCGGCTACAGGACAATAACGATCTCGACGCCGCACAGAAGCTGGTGCTGTCGCACCTGCGCCTGGTGGTCTCGATCGCGCGCGGCTACCTGGGCTATGGCCTGCCGCACGCCGACCTGATCCAGGAAGGCAATATCGGCCTGATGAAGGCCGTGAAGCGTTTCGACCCGAACCAGGGCGTGCGCCTGGTGTCGTACGCGATGCACTGGATCAAGGCCGAGATGCATGAATACATCCTGAAGAACTGGCGCTTGGTCAAGGTGGCCACCACCAAGGCCCAGCGCAAGCTGTTCTTCAACCTGCGCAGCAACAAGACCAGCCTGGACGCCATGTCGCCGGCCCAGGTCGACGAGCTGGCCAAGATGCTCGACGTCAAGCGCGAGGAAGTGATCGAGATGGAAACCCGCCTGTCGGGCCGCGACATCGCTCTCGAATCGCCGACCGACGACGAAGACGACAAGTTCTCGCCGATCGCCTACCTGTCCTCGGACCTGGACGAGCCGACCAAGGTGATCGAAGCCGGCGAAGTCACCCGCCTGCAGTCGGAAGGCCTGGAAACGGCGCTGTCGAAACTGGACCCGCGTTCGCGCCGCATCGTCGAAGCGCGCTGGCTGGCCAACGACGACGGCTCGGGCGCGACCCTGCACACGCTGGCCGAAGAGTTCGGTGTGTCGGCGGAGCGTATCCGCCAGATCGAATCGGCTGCGCTGAAGAAGATGAAGGGTGCGTTGACGGCTTACATGTAACGCACGGATACCGGCCATGACCCGTCATCCCCGCCTGCGCGGGGAGTCAATAGCGCCAGTGGCGCTATTGACGTTTTGTAGCTAACGATCCTCGTATTGCTATTGCTGGTCTGCTCTGCTGTTTAACGCTGCGCCACCAAGGTAACGAACTCCCCCGGCCCCGCATCCCGTCCGGCAAAGCGGGCCGGCATCATGACCAGGGCGTCGAGGCGGGTGGAAGCAGACAGTGACGGATCCGCGACGTCGATCCGCAGCTGAGGGTCGCGCGAGACGAAGGAGTACGGCGAGAGCGCCACCAGCTGCGTCCTGCCCATGCCGTCGATGTTCGCGTACATGCGGTTGCCCCACATGCTGAGTTGCATGGACTTGCCGTTCGACAGGGCATAATCGCCCTTGACCATGTCGAATTCCTCGTACCAGATGTTGCCTAGTCCGGGCTGGACCATACGCGGTACGCTCGCGCTGACGCGCACCTCGGGCTGGCTGGTTTGTGCGGTCACGGCGGGCGCCGCCAGCAATGCGCCCAGCGCCGCGACAATGAATATGCGTTTCATGACATCCCCCTGACATAGAAGGCCGGATCGCACCGATCAGGCTACTTTGAGTATAGGCAGCGCCACGCAACAAGCGAGGAGTATTTCTCGACAACATGACAGTCGCGATCAATCCCGACGAAGTGGCGTTCAGCGCGATCCGGGCCCAGGGACCGGGCGGCCAGAACGTGAACAAGGTCTCGTGCGCGGTCCACGCGCGCTTCGACATCGGCGCGTCCTCGCTGCCGGATGAGGTGAAGGCGCGCCTGCTCGCGATGCGCGACGCCCGCGTCACCCAGGAAGGCGTACTGGTGATCAAGGCCCAGCAGTCGCGCAGCCTGGAACAGAACAAGCTGGACGCGCTCCAGCGCCTGCAGGCCCTGGTCGACAAGGCGGCCGTGATCGAGACCGTGCGCCGCCCTACCCGGCCGACCCGCGCTTCCCAGCGCCGCCGGCTCGACGCCAAGACCCGCAGCGGCCAGATCAAGGCCCTGCGCGGCAAGGTCAGCGACTAAAGCGCGCCTGACAAACCCTTTCGACCTGGCTCCAACCAGGAGGTCGGCAACGACGTCACCCCAAGCGTGCTCGAAGTCTGGCTCACAACCAGAGGCTACTTTCCATCTAACGTAAATCGCATGCGTAACAGGTTGTCGGGTTGTGGCCGATCGGGGTGTACGCGAAGGACCGCTTCCGGCTGCCTGCGACCGGTTGGCGGCACCGGTCGCAGGCGGCTGGGCGCTCGAGTCGGGCCTCTGTCCGTGACGCTCGCCCTGCGCTGGACGCATGCCGGCGCAGGGAGCCCGGCATCACTGTCCCGCGGCGGCCGGCGGGGCGCCGCCGTCGAGCCGGCGCTGCAGCAGGTCCTTGGCCACCGCAAGCGCTTCGTCCGGTTTTGCCGCGACGTCCGGAATGACGCCCACGCCTTCCCAGTTGGTCTGCGTAATCGGACTGATCGTGCGCCGGCCGGGTATCACGGCAAGGAAATGTTCGCTGATCCGATAAGGGCGTGCGGGGTGGGCGCCGCCCCAGGTCCGCTCGCCGACCACCGTGGCGCGTTTCATGGCCTGCATCGTGTAGGCGAAGTCTTCCCCGGCGGACTTCGTTCCGGCAGCGGCCAGGATGATGACCGGCTTCTTGCCGCCATAGCGTTTGCCGTCGAGCTTGTCTTGCGTCCAGTACTGCGTGGAGATGCCGGTATCGCGATCCCAGATGTCGTTGAGGCGTGTGCGCTGGTCGACGAAATAGCTGACCAGCAGGGCAACCGCGTCCGCCCCGCCGCCGCCGTTGTTGCGCAGATCCACGATGAGGCCATCGGTATCGGCGAGTCGGTTCATCGCCGCGGCGTAGCTTTCGGCCATGAGGAAAGACGGCGGGAAGCCGGACACCTTCAGGTAACCAATCCTGGGCGTCAAGTGTTCGACCTGTTCCACGCTGCGGTTTGCCATCTGGCGCATCACCTGGCGCTTGTCGGCAGGAACCCGTTGCTCCCATTCCGCTTGCGACGCGGGTGGCGGTCCGGCTGCATCGTCGGGCGGGACCGGTCTGGGGCTGAAAAATACCGACATATGCAGGTCACGGACAACGGCGCGCATGTCGTCCGTGAGCTGTATTGCAAACTGTTTGCCGTCCGAGATGGCGTCGTACTTGCCTTCCCGCTGGCGCTGGCGCAGCGCCGTCTCGATGTGCTTGGCCTTGTCGGGAAAAATATAGTGGTCGTTCAATTTTTTTACCAGCGTATCGATCACCTCCCGCTGCGTCGCGCGATCGACCATCAAGCTTGATGCGGACCGGTTTTCTTCACCGGGACGCTGCTGCGAAGGCGGTGCGGCGACTGCGCTGGTCATGGTCAGCAGCAGCAAGGACGGTATGACAATCCATTTCTTTTTCATTTTTTCCTCTGATTGTGGCGCGCAGGTTTCGATGGTGGCTTAGGCATATGCGAAACGATTACTTCATCCATGAGGCAGAGAAGTAGATTGAGAATAGCACAATAATTTCCATCTAATAGCAATTTTTAATGCTATCCGAAAGTCATGACTGGGCTGGCCGATGCCGACGACGAGTAAAGTAGTGCCGCACTTGAGCGAGCGGGCCAGAAGAGAAGTTTGATGCGTTCGCGGTTTGCAGAATTGATCAAGCCACCCGAGGATTCGTCGACGATCCAATGGCAGCGGCCAAGCATTTTGCCGGCGCGTGTGCAAGTGCCTTAGTGGCCGGTATTGCTTCGACTCAACGCAAGCAGACGACTGACAATACGCTGTCATCAAACAGTCATGAAACTTCGATATATTTAGAATCATAGAACCGCCACCGACTGTGGAGCCATCATGTCCGGCGCAGGGACGATGCCTTGCCGCGGTGGCGTCTATTCCACTATAGTAGAAATATCAAATCGAAAGAGCGATCTCATGGACAACAAATCGGCAATCGGTGCCTTGGCTGCCCTGGCCCAGGAGTCGCGGCTCGCCACGTACCGCCTGCTGGTCCAAGCAGGCCCGTCTGGACTATCGGCAACCAGGATCGCTGAGGCGCTCAATGTGCCCTCGTCCTCACTGTCTTCCACCTGAAGGAGTTGTCGCACGCCGGCTTGGTGGTGTCGCGCCAGGACGGGCGTTTCATCATTTATTCCCCGAATTTCGAGACGATGAATGCCTTGCTGGGCTTCCTCACAGAGAACTGCTGTGGCGGTAACCCCTGTACGCCGGTCGGCAATTCCTCTTGCGACAGCGCTGTTTCCAGCGCCATCGATTGATCTATTTTCGTTACTAAAGGCTTTCCATGAACGTACTTTTCCTCTGCACTGGCAACTCCTGCCGCTCGCTCATCAGTGAAGCAGTCTTCAACCACCTCGCTCCAGCAGGCTGGCGCGCAATCAGCGCCGGCAGCCAGCCAACCGGCAAGTTGAACGACAAGGCGCTTGCACTGCTGGCCAGCAAAGGCATTTCCACCGAGGGTTACCACAGCAAGTCCTGGGATAGGCTGCCGGTGACGCCGGACATCGTGGTGACGGTCTGCGCCAGTGCCGCCGGCGAAACCTGCCCGGCATATCTTGGCCCGGTGCTGCGCACGCACTGGGGCGTGGAAGATCCGAGCCATGTTGTCGGTACGGAGGAAGAGATCGACGCCGCCTTCGAAACGGCCTACGCGATCCTGCGCGCGCGTATCGAAGCCTTCCTGGCCCTGCCCCTCGACGAACTGAAGAACGACAAGCCACGGCTGAAGGCGGAGCTGGATCGCATCGGGACGCTGCTGCCGGCGACGGTCTAAGACGAAGGGAGGAATCGAATGACACTTGCCAGACGAATCGTCGCCGAGGGCCTCGGCACGGCGCTCCTGCTGGCCGTGGTCGTGGGTTCGGGCATCATGGCCGAGCGGCTGGCCGGCGGTAATGTGGCGATCGCCCTGCTGGCCAACGCGATAGCGACCGGCGCTGGCCTGGTGGCGCTGATCCTGATGTTCGGGACGATCTCGGGCGCGCACTTCAATCCGGTCGTCACGCTCTCGGAAGCGTGGCAAAAGAACCTGCCGGCCGCAGAGGTGATCCCCTACATCGCCGTACAGGTCATCGGCGCCTTTGCAGGTGTGGCCGCTGCCCACATGATGTTCGATGTTCCCGTGTTCTTTGCGTCCGAACATGTGCGCACCGGCACCGCGCAATGGTGGAGCGAATTCGTCGCCACCTTCGGCCTGATCGCCGTCATCATCGCTTGCTCGCGCAGCCGGCCCGGCGTGACCCCGTTCGCGGTCGCCGCCTACATCACGGCCGCCTACTGGTTCACCTCGTCCACCTCGTTCGCCAACCCTGCGGTGACCCTGGCGCGCAGCGCCACCGATACCTTCGCCGGCATCCGTCCCGCCGATGCATTCGGGTTCATCGTTGCGCAGCTGCTGGGTGCCGCCGCCGCGACGCCACTGTTCTGCTGGCTGTATCCGGCGCCTCACCGCGAGGCGTCGGTGGCCGGCACGGTGGCGCCGAGCGACTTCGCCGGCGCGGAACGACATCAAGAGATCAAGCATGGCTGACTTACTTTCGAACCTCCCGAACATCAACCCAGCGTTGTTGGACCTGCCTACGGTCGAGAAGCTTGCGCCGGTAGGCGACCTGAGCCACCCGCCGCGCATCCTCATGCTGTACGGCTCCTTGCGCGAACGCTCCTTCAGCCGCTTCCTGACCCATGAGGCGGCGCGCATTCTCGAACACTTCGGCGCGGAGGTGAAGATCTTCGACCCGATGGAGCTGCCCATGGTGGGCAGCGCACCTGATACGCATCCGAAGGTGGTCGAACTGCGCGAGCTGTGCCTGTGGTCCGAAGGCCAGGTGTGGTGCAGCCCGGAGCGTCACGGTGCAATTACCGCCGTGATGAAGAACCAGATTGACTGGATTCCACTGGAGATGGGATCAATACGTCCCAGCCAGGGGCGGACATTGGCGGTGATGCAGGTGTGCGGTGGATCGCAGTCGTTCAATGTGGTGAACACCCTTCGGCTGCTGGGGCGCTGGATGCGCATGTTCACGATCCCCAATCAGTCTTCGGTGCCGATGGCGTATAAAGAGTTCGACGATGACGGACGCATGCGGCCCTCTGCTTATTACGACCGGGTAGTGGATGTCATGGAGGAGCTGTTCAAGATGACTCTACTCATGCGGGGCCGCACCGACTATCTCACGGAGCGGTACAGTGAGCGAAACGAGCAGGCGCAAAAAGCGATCAACCGGCAGATCGAAAAACGCTAGCGCCACAGGAATGTCCGCATTTGGCTGCGCATTCGATCGGCCGGCGCATCCCGATCCGACCCCGGCGCGCGGCGACCGCACGCCCAGCCGCGCAACGCCCTGTTCTTCACGGCCGGACCAGGCAATGGCGCGCGCGGCCAGGACGGCCGCATCCAGCTGCAGTGAGCCGGGCGCCGGGAGGGAGCGGCCATCATGTCCTTGCGCCGACGCGCTTTCCGGGATGCCGAAAGCGCGCTTTTCGCGCAGCCGCTAGAATGCTTTTCCGACCCGTTTCGATGCCAGGCCGCCGCCGCGGCCGCGCATCCGTCCCAGGAGAAGCCATGGCAGAGCAATCGCCCTACGTCCCACCCAAAGTCTGGACACCCGCCGCCTCCGGCGGCACCTTCGCCAACATCAACCGCCCGGTCGCCGGCGCCACCCACGAGAAGGCGCTCCCGGTCGGCAAGCACCCGCTCCAGCTGTATTCGCTGGGCACGCCCAACGGCGTCAAGGTCACGATCATGCTCGAAGAGCTGCTGGCCCTTGGCCATGCGGGCGCCGAGTACGACGCCTGGCTGATCCGCATCAACGAGGGCGACCAGTTCTCCAGCGGCTTCGTCGAGATCAACCCGAATTCGAAGATCCCCGCCCTGGTGGACCGCAGCGGCGCGCAGCCGCTGCGCGTGTTCGAATCCGGCTCCATCCTGGTCTACCTGGCGGAGAAGTTCGGCGCCTTCCTCCCCACCGACATCCCGGCGCGCACCGAGACCCTCAACTGGCTGTTCTGGCAGATGGGTTCCGCGCCCTTCGTAGGGGGCGGCTTCGGGCATTTCTATGCGTATGCGCCGGAAAAACTGGAGTATCCGATCAACCGCTACGCGATGGAGACCAAGCGCCAGCTCGACGTGCTCGACCGCCAGCTGGCCGGACACCGTTTCGTGGCGGGCGACGAGTACACCATCGCCGACATGGCGATCTGGCCCTGGTATGGCGGGATGGTGCGCGGCGAGGCCTATGACGCGGCCGAGTTCCTGGCGGTGCACGAGTACACGCACGTGGTGCGCTGGGCCGAGGAGATCGCGGCGCGGCCCGCGGTGATCCGCGGGCGCAAGGTCAACCGGGTGCGCGGCAAGCCGGAGGAGCAGGTGGCGGAGCGGCACGGGGCCGCGGACCTGGATTGATCATTGGGTTGGCGGCTCCGCCGCCAACCCTAGGTCCAACAGGAAGCGCTGGTGCATCATGCGCGCCATCTCGTCCGCCGGCACCGGCCGCGCGATGTAGAAACCCTGCACCTCGTTGCAATCCAGTCCGCGCAGGATGTCCAGCTGCTCCTCGGTCTCCACGCCTTCCGCCACCACCGACATCCCGAGCGCGTGCGCCATCGACACGATGGCCTGGAAGAACACCTTGCCTTCCTTCGACCTGGCCAGCTCGTTGGTGAAGGCCCTGTCCACCTTGAGCACGTCCATCTTGAGGCGCTGCAGCTGCGACAGCGAGGAATAGCCGGTCCCGAAGTCGTCCACGTGCAGCTTCACGCCCAGCGCACGCAGTGCGGCCAGCTCGGCCAGGATGTCGTCGTGGTCGCCCATCATCGCCGATTCGGTGATCTCGACCTCGATCAGGCTGGCCGGCACCGCATGGCGGGACAGCGCCGCGCTGAGCTGGCGCTGCACGCCGCCGCGCAGGAACTGCTTGGGCGAGACGTTGATCGAGACCGGCACCAGTTCCGCGCCGGCCGCGCGCCAGGCGGCCAGCTGGGCGCAGGCCTTGTCGATGACGGCTTCGCCGATGCGCACGATCAGGCCGGTGGCCTCGGCCAGTGGAATGAAGTCGCCTGGCGGCACCATGCCCAGTTCGGGATGGCGCCAGCGCAGCAGCGCTTCCATGCTCAGCAGCTCGCCGCTGCGGGCGTCGACGCGGGGCTGGTAGTGCAGCAGGAACTGGTCGGCCTCGACCGCTTCCAGCAGGCGCTGCTTCAAGCGCGCGCGCGAATTCAGGTTCTGCGAATAGGCCGGGTCGAAGAAGCGGTACTGGCCCTTGCCTTCGTTCTTGCCCGCGTACATGGCGATGTCGCTGTGGCGCACCAGGGTCTCGGCGTCCAGGCCGTCGCGCGGGTACATGGCGATGCCCACCGAGGCGCCCACCGCGTGCAGCTCGTCCTTGAACAGGAAGGGCACGCCGAAGGCCTCGACGATGCGCGCCGCCACCGAGGCGGCCTGGCGCTCGCCGTCGCAGGGGTGCAGCAGCACCACGAATTCGTCGCCGCCGAAGCGCGCCACCTGGTCCGTCGGACGCAGCAGCGACAGCAGGCGCTGGGCGGCGGACTTCAGCAGCTGGTCGCCGGTGGCGTGGCCGTGCGAGTCGTTCACGTGCTTGAATTCGTCCAGGTCGATGAACAGCAGGGCCAGCCCGGCGCCGCTGGTCCTGGCGCCGGCCAGCGCGGCCGGCATCGCGGCCAGGAAGGCGTGGCGCGTGGCCAGGCCGGTCAGGCTGTCCTCGTTGGCCAGGCGTTCGAGCTGGACTTCGTGTTCCTTGCGCTCGCTGATGTCCTGCAGGGTCACGGCCAGGCCGTTGCCGACCCGGACCAGGCGCCGCCGCCCCCAGCCGATGTTCAGGCGGTTATCGACCGGCATCTTGCGGTCGTCCTCGTAGAAGCCCGCCTCCATCGCCTTGCGGTAGGTGGCCAGCAGTTCTTCGCCGAACAGGGCATTGTCGATGCGCGACAGGCTGGCGCCCACCAGTTCCTCGCGCTTCATGCCGTAGAAGAAGGCGCCGCGCTCGTTGCAGTCGACGATGCGGAAGTCCTCGATGTCGCCCTCGCGTCCTCGCACGGCGGCCGCCATGTAGAAGCCGTCGTTGCCGCTCTCGGTAGCGGTGCGGTAGGCGCGCCGCACTTCGTCCTGCTCGCGTTCGCGCTGCAGGCCGCGCCGCGCCAGCACCGCTCCCGCCATCCCCAGCAGCAGCAAGCCGATGCTGGCGACGATGGCGCGGTCGCGGCCGTCCAGCCAGTAGGCTTGCGCGCCTGCCTGCGCCGCGCTGTGCGACAGCCCGACCAGGGCCACCAGCGGATACACGGTGGAGTGGCGCCAGCCCAGTACGCGCGGCAAGCCGTCGCGGAAGCCATCCTGGCCTTCGGCCAGGCGCACGCCGCGCTCGCTGGTCCACATCGCGCCGCGCAGCGGTAACAGTGGCAGCAGCGGCGCGACGGTGTCGGCGAAGGCCGCGCCGTCGCTGCGCTGCTCGATGCGCAGGCGTCCTTCGCTGCCGGCCAGCGCCACCACGCCGTCCACGCCCAGAGTGGCCGGGCTGACGAAGGAAGTGAAGTAGCGCGCCTCGACCGCCATCAGCACGATGCCGTCGAACTCGTCGTCCGCGGTATCGAGGCGCCGCGTGAACAGCACCCCATCGCCCTCCTTGCCCTCCCTGTCCGCCTTGCCGAACACCGGCGGCGCGGCGCCGACCCGCAGCGCGGTCGAGATGTGGTTGCGGTGCTGGCCGAAGTACTGTCCGCCGGAGAGATCCGCGCCGAGCAGGGCCGGCCGGGTCGAGGAACGCACGATGCCGTTGCGGTCGACCAGCGCCACCACGCGGAAGGCGCTGTCGGTGAACATGCCGTCGCGCCGCAGGTCGTCCAGCAGGCGGGGATCGCGCGATTGCTCCCAGCTGAACTTGAGCTGCATCGTGATCTGGTCCATCTGCCCGACCGAGCGCGTGATGTACTGCTCGTAGGCTTCGGCATAGGCGCCGGCATCCTTGCGCACCTGGGCCTCGGCGCGCGCCAGCTCGGCGTTCGCGCGCACCAGGGTCAGGATCCACAGCGCCGCGCAGGCCAGCACGGCCAGCAGCGGCCAGGCGAAGACGGGAAAAGGCCGGGGGCGGAAGGAAAGGTGGGTGGGGTGCTTGCTCATCAACGGCAGTATCGGAATCACGTCTGCCGCCAGTCTAATGAGCCTTGATGTCATCCTGATGACACGGCAATCACGCTGGCGACAGCATGTAGCCGGCCCCGCGCACCGTCTTGATCAGCGACTTGGCGCGCCCCAGTGCCTTGCGCAGGCGCAGCACGTGGACGTCGACCGTGCGCTGGTCGAGGGTGTCGGGGGTGTCCCACAGGTGGGCCAGCAGCTGGGCGCGCGAAAACACCTGCCCCGGATGGCACAGCAGGAAGCGCAGCAACCGGTATTCCGCGTGGCGCACCTCGACCTTGTGGCTGCCCACGCGCACGCTGCAGCTGAGCGGGTCGAGCACCAGGCGGCCGGAGCGCAGCAGGCGCGATTCCAGGCCTTCGTCGGGCGGGTGGGGAATGAATTCGGGGGACGGTGCGGCCGGCGCCTCCTGCGGATCGCGTTCGCCCTCGGCGCAGTCGGCCGCCAGCAGGATCACGGGACGCTCGCGCAGGCGGCGGTCGCCGCGCAGGCGCGCCAGCAGGCGCATGCCGCCTTCGTGGCGCAGCATCGATTCCTGCAGCAGCAGTTCCGGGCGTTCGCGCCCGATGAAGTCCCAGGCCTGCGCCAAACTCGGCACGCTATGCCAGATCCACTCGTCCTCGTGCAGCGAGAACTTGAGCAGTTCGGCGATGGCCGGCTTGTCGTCGACCACCAGGACGATGGTATTGGCCGTTGTCATGGGGAAGCCCGGTGCTAGGGTTGGCGGCTTCGCCGCCGACCCTAGGTCAATGAGGATGCCGGCGGCCGGGCCGCCGGATGCGATGCCGATCAGTAGATCGCCTTGCCCGAACCGTCCTTCAGCCCGCTCTTCCACGACGCCTGCACCTGCTTGACCACCGATGCCGGCAGCGGCACGTAGTCCAGCTCGGCGGCTGCCGGGGCGCCGTTCTTGAAGGCCCAGTCGAAGAACTTCACGACTTCGGCGCCCTTCGCGGCATTGGCCTGGCTCTTGTGCATCAGGATGTAGGACACGCCGGTGATCGGCCAGCTTTGCTTGCCCGCCTGGTCGGTCAGCACCACGCCGAAGCCCGGGGCCTTGGTCCATTCGGCGTTGGCGGCGGCGGCCTTGAAGTGCTCGTCGTCAGGCTGCAGGAACTGGCCGTCCTTGTTCTTCATCTGGGTGTGCGACAGCTTGTTCTTCTTGGCGTAGGCCCATTCGACGTAGCCGATCGCGCCCTTGATGCGCTGCACGTTGGCGGCCACGCCTTCGTTGCCCTTGCCGCCCACGCCCACCGCCCACTTCACCGCGGTGCCGGCGCCGACCTTGCTCTTCCAGTCCGGGCTGACCTTCGACAGGTAGTCGGTGAACAGGAAGGAGGTGCCCGAGCTGTCGGCGCGGTGCACGACGGTGATGTCGGCGTCGGGCAGCTTCACGCCCGGGTTCAGGGCCGCGATCTCGGCCGCATTCCACTTGGCGATTTTGCCCAGGTAGATGTCGGCGATGACCGGGCCGGTCAGCTTCAGCTGGCCGGGGGCGACGCCCTCGACGTTGACCACGGTAACCACGCCGCCCATGATGGCCGGGAACTGCATCAGGCCGTCGCTGTTCAGGTCTTCCGGCTTGAGCGGCATGTCCGAGGCGCCGAAGTCGACGGTCTTGGCCTTGATCTGCTTGATGCCGGCGCCCGAGCCCACCGACTGGTAGTTCAGGCCGGTGCCGGTCGCCGCCTTGTACGACTCGGCCCACTTGGCGTAGATCGGGTACGGGAAGGTTGCGCCCGCGCCGGTGATGTCAGCGGCGAACGAGGTCGTCATCACGAGTGCGGCGGCAGCGCCGGCAAGGATCTTCTTGATCATGGGCTTGGTATTCCTATTTCTGGTTGTAGGGGAGTTCGTTTTGGACCACGCAAAAAGAATAGCCGCCGAATATGACCGCAATGTGACCGCCGATGTGACAAAGGCATGACGCGGATGCACATGTTCGCGCGACCCGCTTGTTGCGGTTTTGCTATGATGGGCGCTCCACCCTCACCACATGGATGACACCGCATGCGCCCCCTGCTCCGTGTTTTCTGTTCCGTCCTCGCGGCCGCCTCGCTCGGCGCCTGCGCCAGCAACGAACGCCTGCCCGAGGCGCGCTACACCATGGTCGAGCGCCAGGTGTTGCCGCTCGACCAGCGCGTGGCCATCACCTACGAGGGCGCGGACGACAGCCGCTGTCCCGAGAACGCGCGCTGCGTGTGGGCCGGCCAGGTGGCCTACCGCTTCACGCTGCGCATCGGCAATAGCGTGGCCCAGGCCTTCTACCTGGTGCCGGGACGTCCCGGCTATACCAACCCGGCGCTGCGCGGTTCGCGCATCGAACTCGACCGCAACCTGACGGCGCCGCCGCGCGGCATGGCGGACATGCGCCCGGCGTCCTATCCGGTCACCTTCAACATGTACGCCATGTGAGCGCCCGCGCTCGCTGCCAGGAGAATCCATGAAAGAACTCGCCCTCGCGTGCGGGCTGGTGCTGTCCATCGCCATTCACCCTGCCGCCGCCAGGACCCCGGTCGCCACCGGCACCGGCGGCGCGGTCGCCACCATCAGCGAGCAGGCCTCGCGCTCGGCCATGACGATCCTGAACCAGGGTGGCAACGCGGTCGACGCGACGATCGCGGCGGCCGCCACCCTGGGCGTGACCGATCCCTTCAGCTGCGGCATCGGCGGCGGCGGCTTCATGGTGATCTACCTGGCCAAGGACAAGCGCGTCATCACCATCGACCACCGCGAGACGGCGCCGGCCACGGCCACGCCCGCTTTGTTCCAGCTGGACGGCAAGGAAATCGACTTCGAGACCGCGGTGGCCAGCGGCGCGGCGGTCGGCGTACCGGGCACGGTGCGCGGCTGGCATGAGGCGCTGGAGCGCTACGGCAGCATGCGCTTCAAGCAGGTGCTGGCGCCGGCGATCGAGGTCGCCACCAAGGGTTTCAGATTGAATGAAACTTTCTTTCACCTGGCCAGCGAAAATGAAAGGAAATTTCAGCAATTCCGCAGTACGAGCGAGCTTTACCTGAAGGACGGCAAGCCCCTTCCGGCCGGCACCCTGCTGCGCAATCCCGGCCTGGCCAAGGCTTACCGCGAGATCGCCGCGGGCGGCGTCGAGGCCTTCTACGAAGGCCCGATCGCGCGCGCCATCGTCGACGCCGTGCGGCGCCCGCCGGTGGCGCCGGGCAAGAATGTGCGTTCCGGCGCGATGACGATGGTCGACCTGGCCAACTACGAGGCGCGCATCCGCATGCCGCTGCACAGCACCTACCGCGGCTACGACCTGTACGGCATGCCCCTGCCCTCGAGCGGCGGCGCCACCGTGGCCGAAGCCCTCAACATCCTCGAAGGCTACGAGCTCAAGTCCATGCCGCGCGCCCAGGCCGAGCACCTGTACATCGAAGCCAGCCGCCTGGCCTTCGCCGACCGCAACGCCTACCTGGCCGATCCCGAATACCTCGACGCGCCCCTGGCCGGCCTGCTGTCGAAGCAGTACGCCGCCCAGCGCCGCAAGCTGATCGGGCCGCGCGCCGCGGCCCAGGTGGCGGCGGGCGATCCCTACATCTTCCAGGACGACCAGAGCGTGCCGCTGCGCCCGCAGGCCCAGCGCATGCAGCCGGAGAGCGCTCATACCACCCACCTGACGGTGTCGGACAAGGAGGGCAATGTCGTCTCCTACACCTTCACCATCGAATCCTGGGGCGGGAGCGGCATCGTGGTGCCTGGCTATGGCTTCATCCTCAACAACGAGATGACCGACTTCGATTTCAGCGGCCCGCACCCGAACGTGCCGGAAGCGGGCAAGCGTCCGCGCTCGAGCATGGCGCCGACCATCGCGCTGAAGAACGGCAAGCCGGCCTTCAGCATCGGCAGCCCGGGCGGCTCGACCATCATCACCACGGTGCTGCAGACCATCGTCAACCACATCGACCTGGGCATGCCGATGCACGAGGCGCTGGACGCCCCGCGCATCAGCGAGCGCAACGGCGCGGCGAGCTCGATCGAGCCGGGCTTCGCGGGCAGCGCCCAGGCGCGCGCCCTGGAAGCCTTCGGCCACCGCTGGGAAGCCAAGCCGGAGGAAATCGGCGCCGCGAATGCGCTGGTGTTCAATCCGGACGGCACCGTCACCGCAGTCAGCGAGGGCAAGCGCCACGGGGTCGGCACGGCCCTGGTGCAGCGGCGCGGGCACTGACCGAGACGCCGCCGGACACGTCCGCGCCATCTTTACTGACGCGCGGGCGGTTTTTTCGTACCGTCGTGCACTACACTGTCGCTACGGCGGCAGCCTGCCATCCACCTGCCCCGTCACCACGACAACAATAACGACCGGGAGACCCCTATGAGCGATTTCATCACCCTGCTGCCGACCCTGCTGATCGGCGCCCTGGCCCTCATCATGTTCGGACTCGGCCTGTCCCTGACCCTGGGCGACTTCCGCCGCCTGCTCGGCCATCCCAAGGCGGTCGTCGTCGCGCTGGCGCTGCAAGCCCTGGTGCTGCCCGCGATCTGCTACGGCCTGGTCGTGTTGTTCGGCGTGCCGCCCATCTACGCGGTCGGCCTGATGCTGCTGGCCGCCTCGCCGGGCGGTGTCTCGGCCAATTTGTTCAGCCACCTGTTCGGCGGCAACGTGGCGATGAACATCTCGCTCACCGCGATCAACACCCTGCTGTCCATCGTCAGCCTGCCCCTGATCGCCAACTTCGCCATCGAGACGTTCTCGAAGAGCGGCCAGGTGGTGCCGATGCAGACCGGGAAGGTGATCGAGGTGATCGGCATCGTCCTGATCCCCGTGGCGGTCGGCATGCTGGTCAAGCGCAGCGCGCCCGGTTTCGCCGCGCGCATGGACAAGCCGATGAAGCGCTTCTCGATGGTGGTGCTGGCCCTGCTGGCCATCATCGCCTTTGCCAAGGAATGGAACGCCCTCACCTCGTCGTTCGCCACCATCGGCGCCGCCGTGATCGCCTTCAATGTCCTGAGCCTGGGCCTGGGCTACTACGTGCCGCGCCTGCTGGGCATGGACAAGGCCAACGCGGTCGCGATCGGCTACGAAATCGGCATCCACAACTCGACCCTGGCGATCTTCGTCGCGGTGTCGGTACTGGGCGACTTCCGCCTGATGGTGCCGGCCGCGATCTACTCGATCAGCATGTACGTGTTCGCCACCGCCTTCGGCCTGCTGGTGCTGGGCAAGCCGCAGACGGCGCCGGCCGCCGCGCAAGCCTGAGGAGCGCACGCGTAACATGCCTTTGCACCACCGCAGCGGGAACAGCGCCTCGGACGACAAGCGTTTCCGGGAGCTGTTCGAACAGGCCCGTGTCAGCATCCAGATCCTCTCGCCCGCCGGGCTCACCCTCTGCGTCAACAAGGCCTGGGAAGACCTGTGGCATATCCGCGAAGGCAGCGCGGTCTATGACTATGTACTGAGCCCGGCCTACAACGTCCTGCACGATCCGCAGCTCGAGGCAAAGGGCATCGCGCCCTACCTGCGGCGGGCAGTCGCCGGCGAAGTGGTCGAGATCCCGGCGATCCGCTACGACACCGCGGAACTCGGCTACCCGGGCCCGGCGCGCTGGGTGACCGCGCGCGCCCATCCGGTCAAGGACGCCGAAGGCCGGTTGCTCGAAGTCGTGCTGATGCACGAGGACATCACCGAGCGGGTCGAAGCGGAGACCGCCCTGCGCGAACGCGAAGAGCGCTTCCGCTCGCTGGTGATGAGCACCTCGCACATCCTGTGGACCGCGTCGCCCAGCGGACGCGTGCTCGACGACATCCCGTCCTGGCGCGACTACACCGGCCAGACCTGGGAAGAAGCGCGCGAGTTCGGCTGGCTCGACGCCCTGCATCCGGACGACCGCGAGCGCACCAGCCGCATGTGGGCCGAATGCATCGCGGCAAAGAAGATCTTCATGGGCGACTACCGGGTGCGGCGCGCCGACGGCGTCTACCGCTGGACCGCAGTCAAGGGTGTTCCCATCCTGGACCAGGACGGCGAGGTGCGCGAATGGATCGGCACCAACACCGACATCGACGAGGCCGTGGCCGAACGGGCCGACCTGGCCGAGCGCCTGGACCGCGAGCGGCGCCAGTCGGCCCTGCTGGCCAAGCTGGCGCGCGCTTCCCAGACCCTGCATGCCGCCCTGTCCAGCCAGGACATCGCCGCCACCCTGGAGGGCGAAGTGCGCGACATCCTGGGCGTGCGCCACGCTCGCGTGACCTTGGCCACCGATGGCGCCGCGCCGGCGCTGGCGGACAGCGAAGGCCTGGCCGCGCCGCTGCTGGACCGCAAGGGCCGGCACATCGGTACCTTGCATGCCAGCGGCAAGATCGCCGGCGCGTTCAGCGAGGAGGACGAAGCGGTGCTGGTCCAGCTGGCCTCGATCGCGGCCAACGGCTTCGAGAACGCGCACCTGTACGGATCGCTGCGCGAACAGGACCGGCGCAAGGACGAGTTCCTGGCCATGCTGGCCCACGAACTGCGCAACCCGCTGGCGCCGATCGCGGCGGCCGCCGAGGCCTTGAAGCTTTCCGCCATTGATCCCCGTGTGCGCCGCTCGAGCGAAGTGATCGGCCGCCAGGTGCGCCACCTGACGGCGCTGGTGGACGACCTGCTGGACGTGTCGCGGGTCACGCGCGGCCTGGTGGAACTCGAGCGCAAGCCGCTCGAGGTGGGCAGCATCGTGGCCAACGCGGTCGAGCAGGCGCGTCCGGTACTGGAGGCGCGCCGCCACCTGTTCGAACTCGATGTGGGTGCGCCGGGTGCGCGCGTGCTGGGCGACGCCACGCGCCTGGTGCAGGTGCTGACCAACCTGCTGAACAACGCCGCCAAGTACACGCCGCCCGGGGGGCAGATCCGCCTGACGGTGCTGCGCGCGGATTCCGGGGCCCGCCCTGGCGTCAATTTCCAGGTCAGCGACGACGGCATCGGCATCGAGCCGGGCCTGCTGCCCCATGTGTTCGACCTGTTCACCCAGGCCGAGCGCACGCCCGACCGCTCCCAGGGCGGCCTGGGGATCGGCCTGGCTCTGGTGCGCAACATGGTGGCGCTGCACGGCGGCGGGGTGAACGCACACAGCGCTGGGCCGGGACAGGGCAGCAGCTTTACCGTCTGGCTGCCCACGGTCTAGGGCCTCTTCAGTCCATGCGCCCGGCCGGGAAGGCAAAGGGCGCACGCGTCATGACGCGCCATCCCCGCAGCGCCACGGCGCCTGCCAGCACAAGGGCAATGGCCGCGGCGCCCGGCATCAGGGGCAGGCCGAAGCGCTTGTGCAGGACGGCGCCGGCGCCGAGGCAGGCAACAACGGCGCCGGCCAGCAGCAGCACCGCCAGGCTGCTGCGCAGCGACCTGCGCCGCGCATGGTCGCGCAGGACGACCGCCATCATGGGCAGCGCCAGGCAGCTGGCGCAGGCCTGCATCAGCAGGGTGCCGGGCGTCGCCCCTCCCGCCCAGGCCAGGATCAGCGCTGCCAGTGCGGCGACCGCCCAGGCGCCGAGCGACTGGACGAGCAAGGCCCGTCCCAGCAGGCGATTGAAGGCCGGGGCCGCAGCGGGCGGCAGTGGGGTGAGCCGCACCAGCGATTGCTCGGTTACGGCGGACGCCATCGCCTGCAGCGACAGGCTTGCCTGAACCGCCGGCAGGAACAGGATGCCGGACGCCATGACCCATCCGGCATCGGCCATGGTGTCCAGCGCTCCGGCCGATCCGCCGATTCTCACCAGGCCGATCGTCACCAGTCCGAGCACGAAAGTCACCAGCATGCCGGCCCAGATATCGACGCGGCCCTGGCCCAGTCCCAGCACGTGCAGCAGCAGGCTGCGCGCATCGCGGCGGGCGCAGTCGCGCCGCAGTACGGCGGCATACCACCGGCCTGCGTTACCCCGGGCCTTCTGGCCGCCCATCGAATGCGGCGCCGCCCATCGGTTGCGCCGTGCCTGCATACGCCAGTGGCGCTCGCCAGCCCGTGGAAGCATCGTCGCCACGGCCGCCAGGCCTGCCAGCGCCAGCAGCGCCAGCTCCAGTGCCAGGAAGGCGGGGCGATCGGCGAGAGTAAGGAGCCAACGCGGCAACATGTGCGCCGAGGGCGCAGTCATCACGGTGCCGACGATCAGTACCGTTCCGGCGCCATGCCCGGCGGCTCCCAGACCCGCGCCCAGCGAAAACAGCGTCAGCCACAAGACGGTCGCCACCAGTGTGCCGGGCTCGACGAAAGGACAGGCGGCAATGCCCGCCACGCACAGGAACCAGATGCCGAAGGCGAGTTCCGCCAGTCGCCGGCGCATGGCCGGAGCCAGCTGGGCATTTGCCGGCGTGTTCAACTTCACGGCCCCCGCCATGAACTGGAAGGCCCATGCGAGCAGGAGCAGCGCCAGCGGCGTGCACCAGGCCCAGGCAAGCGCCAGGCGCGGCCCGCCCTGGAAGGCGCCAAGCACGGCGCCCAGCACGGTCAGCGACAGGATGCCCCATCCCAGCACCGTATTGGCGCGCGGACGCACATGGGTGACCGCAGCGGTCCACAGCACGGCATATTGCCGCAGGCGCGCGGTCATCGCGTCACCTCGATGAACAGGTCTTCGAGGCTGAGCGATTCGCCCCGGCCGCGCGGCACGGCCGCTTCCCGGCGCGCGCCTTCGAGCAGCTCGTCCAGCCCGCCCTGCAAGCCGATCCTGCCATCCTTGAGGAAGGCGACGTCGAGCGCCACCCGTTCGAGGTCGGTCAGGATGTGGGTCGAGAACACCACCGTGGTGCCGCGCTCGATCACGCCGTCCACCAGTTCGGCCAAAAACGCGCGCCGCCCGGCCGGGTCGAGGGCGGACACCGGCTCGTCCAGCACCAGCAGTTCGGGATCGTGGGCCAGCGCACGGATGATGGACAGGCGCTGCTGCTCGCCGCCGGACAGGCGATGGATGGGCTGGGCGCGCATCAGCGGATCGAAACCCCAGCGCTCCAGCAGCGCCTCGACCTTGGCTCCGTTCCAGCGCGGGTACAGGGCCTTGAAGTAGTCCAGCAGCTGCACCGGCGTCATCCATCCGAACAGCTCGGCCTTTTGCGGCACGTAGCCGATGCGGGCGCGGGTCGCCTCGGACAGGCGGTCGACCGGCTCGCCGTAGAGGAGCGCGCTGCCGGCATCGAGTTCGCGCAGGCCGAGCAGGCACTCCAGCAGGGTCGACTTGCCTGCCCCATTGCGGCCCAGCAGGCCGACGACCTGCCCTGCCCCGACCTGCCAGTCGAGGCCTTGCAGGACCGCCTTGCTGCCGAAATGCTTTGCGACGCCGCGCAACTGGATAAGGGGTGGGTTCACGCTTGTTCCTTCAGGATGTCGGTAAAAAGGGAGAGGACGGTTGCGGGGTCGAGCTCGAGTTCGCGCGCCTCGCGCGCGGCGCGTTCCAGGGTCGGGCGCAGCAGGGACAGGCGCTGTTCGCCGTTCCTGGCCGCCGGCGCGCGTTCGGCCACGGCCATGCCCAGGCCGCGGCGGCGCGCCAGCACGCCCTCCATCTCGAGCAGGCCGTAGGCCTTGGACACGGTCATCGGATTGACGGCCAGGGCCTGGGCCACCTCGCGCACGGAAGGCAGGCTGTCGCCGGCGGCGAGCTGGCCGCCGGCGACCAGGCGGCGCACCTGATCGACCAGTTGCCGGTAGATCGGCTCGGACGACCCGGTTGCGATCGCGAACAGCTGGGCGGTGTGATCGGTCATGAGGGCGGTCATTCGTGTATATGTGTATTAGTTGATTAATACAGTAGATTGATGGCGCGTCCCTGTCAAGGCCTTCATGCAGACAATGCGGACAGCATTCCAGTGATATGGAAAACAAATCACAGAGGCGGTGATGACATATTGGACAACTAAGCCGCCAGCGGGCACCCTAGTAGCCTGTCCGTTTTACCGCTTCCAGGAGATTCCATGCCGACTTACCGTTCCCGTACCACGACCCAGGGCCGCAACATGGCAGGCGCCCGCGCGCTGTGGCGCGCCACGGGCATGAAGGACGGCGACTTCGAGAAACCAATCATCGCCGTCGTCAATTCCTTTACCCAGTTCGTGCCCGGCCACGTGCACCTGAAGGACCTGGGCCAGCTGGTCGCGCGCGAGATCGAAGCTTCCGGCGGCGTGGCCAAGGAATTCAACACCATCGCCGTCGACGACGGCATCGCCATGGGCCACGGCGGCATGCTGTACTCCCTGCCCTCGCGCGACCTGATCGCCGACTCGGTCGAGTACATGGTCAACGCCCACTGCGCCGACGCCATGGTCTGCATCTCGAACTGCGACAAGATCACGCCCGGCATGCTGATGGCCGCGATGCGCCTGAACATCCCGGTGGTCTTCGTCTCCGGCGGCCCGATGGAAGCGGGCAAGGTGGTCAAGGTCGTCAACAACGATCGCAAGATCATCAAGCTCGACCTGATCGACGCCATGATCAAGGCCGGCGACGCCAGCGTGTCGGATGCCGACGTGGCGGAAGTCGAGCGCTCGGCCTGTCCCACCTGCGGTTCGTGTTCGGGCATGTTCACGGCCAACTCGATGAACTGCCTGACCGAGGCGCTCGGCCTGTCCCTGCCGGGCAACGGCACCATCGTCGCCACCCATGCCGACCGCAAGGAGCTGTTCCTGCGCGCCGGCCGCCTGATCGTGGAACTGGCCAAGCGCCATTACGAACAGGACGACTACTCGGTGCTGCCGCGCTCGATCGCCACCAAGGCGGCTTTCGAAAACGCGATGGCGCTCGACGTCTCGATGGGCGGCTCGACCAACACCGTGCTGCACCTGCTGGCCGCCGCGCACGAGGCCGAGGTGGGGTTCACCATGGCCGACATCGACCGCATCTCGCGCAAGGTGCCCTGCCTGTGCAAGGTCGCGCCGATGACGGACAAGTACCACATCGAGGACGTGCACCGCGCCGGCGGCATCATCTCCATCCTGGGCGAACTGGCGCGCGCCGGCCTGCTCGACACCTCGCTGCCCACCGTGCACAGCCCCACCATGGGAGAAGCGATCGAGAAGTACGACATCCGCCGCAGCGTTGAGCCCGCGGTGCACCAGCTGTTCCGCGCCGCGCCGGGCGGCGTCCCGACCCAGGTGGCCTTCTCGCAATCGGAGCGTTTCGACACCAATGACCTGGACCGCAGCCTGGGCTGCATCCGCGACCGCGAGCACGCCTATTCGCAGGACGGCGGCCTGGCGGTCCTGTACGGGAACATCGCCGAGAAAGGCTGCATCGTGAAGACGGCCGGCGTGGACGAGAGCATCCTCAGCTTCAGCGGCAAGGCGCGCGTGTTCGAGAGCCAGGACGCGGCGGTCGAGGCCATCCTGGGCGACACGGTGGCGGCGGGCGACGTCGTCATCATCCGCTACGAAGGCCCCAAGGGCGGCCCGGGCATGCAGGAGATGCTGTACCCCACCTCGTACATCAAGTCCAAGGGCCTGGGCAAGGCCTGCGCCCTGTTCACCGACGGCCGCTTCTCGGGCGGCTCCTCGGGCCTGGTGATCGGCCACGCCTCGCCGGAAGCGGCCGAAGGCGGCGCCATCGGCCTGGTGGAGGAAGGCGACATGATCGACATCGACATCCCGGAGCGCACGATCAACCTGCGCGTCTCGCCGGACGCGCTGGCGCAGCGCCGCGCGGCCATGGAAGCGCGCGGGCGCGACGCCTGGCAGCCGGTGAACCGCGAGCGCTACGTGTCGCAGGCGCTGCAGGCCTACGCGGCCCTGACCACCTCGGCCGACCGCGGCGCGGTGCGGGATTTGTCGCAGCTGAAGCGCTGATACGGTCGCCAACGTGGGCGCGGGACGGTCGCCGCCAACGCGTTCAAGCGGCGTCCGGAGTGCGGAGTATTCGGAGGAGACAAAAAAAAGCCGGGGCACGAAGCCCCGGCAAATGGCGGGAGACACAAAAAAACAAAAGCAGGGTCTACAGGTGCGGCACGATCTGCGGCATCAGGTCGTCGAAGGTACGGCCGACGCCGTTCTCGCCGATCGCGTGCATCTTCCATTCCCCGTTATGGCGGTACAGCTTGGCCATGATCTGGGCCGTGTGCGAGCCCTGCACCGACAGGTTGAAACGCGCGACTTCCTGGTTGTTGGCCGCATTGAGCAGGCGGCAGTAAGCGTTCTCGACGGTCGAGAAGTTCTGGCCGGTGAAGCTGTTCACGGTGAACACCAGGGCCTTGACGTTCTCCGGCACCCGGTTCAGCTCGACGACGATCTGCTCGTCGTCGCCATCGCCCGCGCCGGTGCGGTTGTCGCCGGTGTGGCTGATGCTGCCGTCACGGCTCTTTAGCTGGCGGAACCAGACCACGTCGACCGGACGGTTCGCCTCGTCGAACAGCACGCACGAGGCGTCCAGGTCGACCGCGTCGCCCTTGCCGCCGCCGAAGCCGAAGAAGCCCTTCGACTTGGCCACGTCCCAGCCCAGGCCCATCGTTACACGGCTCAGGGCTCCGCCGGCTTCCTTGTCCAGCGAGATCTTCTGACCTTTTTGCAAATTGACTGCCATGATGAATCCTTTCGTGTACTTACTTGGCTATGTTGCTTAGCTGCGAGCGGGTTGCTGCATCCAGGCCTTGAAGGCATTGCGGTTGCGCGAGCAGACATAGACCTTGCCCTTGCCCGAGAAGCGCAAGACCATGCCCTCGCCGCTGGTCTGGCTGTTGATCAGGTTGCCCAGGAAGCCACCGCTGGTGCCGGTCGTGATCGAGATCTCGTAGCGCAGTGTGCTGTCCCAGCACACCACGTGGGCGTTGTCGATGATCGCGTCCTTGCCCGGCTCGACGTCCAGCACCGACATCGAACCGAAGCCCGACACCACCACCTGGCCGCTGCCGGTGGTCTCGGTCACGAAGAAACCGCCGCTCTGCGCGAACAGGGCGTTGCCGATGTTCTGGGTACGCACCTTCAGGTCCACGCCGTTGCTCGCCGCGACAAAGGCGCCGTCGCTGATGATGTACTGGTTCGGGCCGCAGTCGACGATCTGCATCGCACCCGGCAGGGTCGGCGACAGCAGGCAGTCGCCGTCGCCGCGCGTGGCTTCGATGTGCTGCTGGAAGAAGGACTCGCCGTTGGCGAAGGTGCGCATCAGCGCGCTGCCCAGGCCGCCCTTCATCTTGCCCTTCAGATCGAGCGTCGATTCCATCATCACCATCGCATCCGACTCGCAGTAGATGGTTTCGCCGCGGCGCATCGATACGTGCAGGAAGGGATCGACGTCCCCGGTCACGGTAAACACTGGCATGGTGGCTTCCTTTCGTGGGGCGGCCCCGCGCGGAGCCGCCGCCTGTTAATGATTAGACGTTGACGCCGTAGTTGCGGGCGAGCGGACCGAGGCCGCCGGCGAAGCCCTGGCCGATCGCGCGGAACTTCCAGTCGGCGCCGTTGCGGTACACCTCGCCGAAAATCATCGCGCCTTCGGTCGAGCTGTCTTCCGACAGGTCGTAGCGGGCGATTTCCTGGTTGTTGCCCGCGTTGACGCAGCGGATGAAGGCCTTGCCGACCATGCCGAAGTTCTGGCGGCGGGTTTCGGCGTCGTGGATGGTGACGCCCAGCACGACCTTGTCGACGTCGGCCGGCACCTTGGTCAGGTCGATGGAGACGGTTTCGTCGTCGCCTTCGCCTTCGCCGGTGCGGTTGTCGCCCGAGTGCACCACCGAGCCGTCGGTCGACTTCAGGTTGTTGTAGAAGATGAAGTCGCTATCCGAGCGCACCTTGCCGGACGAGTTCAGCAGAAACACGGCGCCGTCGAGGTCGAAGGCTGCGCCGTCGGTGGCGCGCGTGTCCCAGCCGAGGCCGACCTTCAGCTGGGTGAGGCCGGGAGCTTCTTTCGACAGGTTGACGTTGCCGCCTTTTTGCAGACTGATTGCCATGATGTGACTCTCCTAAAGTAAGACTACGTGTGAACACCGGGGACCTACCGCAGCGAGCTGGTGTTCTGCCGCTCGCCGGGGTTCGCTGCTGTACCGCACCGGCAGGGTCGGCAGCTTTGCTGCCGACGCGTCCGACCGGCGCGTGCACGATGAATCATGTTTCAGCTTCTCGCCGCCATTCGCTTCCAGTGCGGCCTGCTGCTTCTTGTGGCGCAGCGAGCTCCACAGCGAAGCCAGGATGAAGGCCACACCCACCAGGCCGGTCACCAGCTCGGGCACGTGGAACTTCATGGAGGCCAGCATGATCACGGCCAGGATACCGATCGCATAGTGCGCGCCGTGCTCCAGGTACACGAACTCGTCGAGCGTGCCCTTCTTCACCAGGAAGACGGTCATCGAACGCACGAACATCGCGCCGATCGCCAGGCCCAGCATGATGATCACGACGTCGGTGGTGATCGCGAAGGCGCCGATCACGCCGTCGAAGCTGAACGATGCATCCAGCACTTCCAGGTACAGGAAGCCGCCGATACCGCCGCGCTTGACCATGTCGCCCATTTCGCCGCCGCCTTCTTCGCCCTTCTCGAGCAGGCTGGAAATCATGTCCACGCCGACGTAGACCAGGATGCCCCACAGGCCGGCGATCAGGACCACCATCTTCTGGGCTTCGTCGACATAGGTCATGCTGAACATCAAGGTCGCCAGCGAAATCATCACCGCGATCGAGGACACCTTGCCCAGCGCGCCCAGCTTGCGCTCGAAGTGGCCCAGCCAGTGGACTTCCTTCTCGTCATCCAGCAGGAAGTTCAGGAACACCAGCAGCAGGAACATGCCGCCGAAGGCCGCCACTTCCGCGTGGTGGTTGGTCAGGTGCGAGGAGAACGCCTTCGGATCCGACAGCGCCAGGTTCCACACGTCCATCATGCCCAGGTCGGCCGCCACGGCGACGATCACCAGCGGGAACACCAGGCGCATGCCGAACACGGCGATGATCATGCCCAGGCCCAGGAAGAGCTTGAGCCAGAATTCGTCCCAGCCCTTGAGCACCGAGGCGTTGACCACGGCGTTGTCGAAGGACAGCGAGACCTCCATGATCGACAGGATGGTCGCGATACCGATCGCGGTCAGCGCGCCGGCCGTGCCGCTGTGCTCATAACCCCACCAGCCTGCGAGCGCCAGGCAGATGAAGGTCACGATGAATGACCCTGTGAAATGCTTCATTGTTTCTCCCCTTGATTTAAAAAATGGTATGGGCGCAGTGTAGATCTTTGCAACATCATGAAAAAGCGAAGATAATCGAAGAATTACTTCCGAAAAAAAGAAGGCATGAAAAACAGTCCTCCGAACTTCCGGCACCTGCATTACTTCTGGGTGGTCGCCAAGGAAGGCAGCATCACCCGCGCCGCCGAGCGCCTGGGCCTGGCGATCCAGACCGTCAGCACCCAGCTGGCCCTGCTCGAGCAATCCTTCGGCAAGGCCTTGTTCACCCAGCAGGGCCGGCGCCTGATCCTGACCGAAGCCGGCCGCATGGTGCTGAATTATGCCGACCAGATCTTCCTGCTGGGCGAGCAGATGCAGGAAGCGCTGGACGAATCCGGCAGTTCGCGCGTGCGCCTGACGGTGGGCATTTCCGATTCCCTGCCCAAGTTCACCGCCTACCGGCTGCTCGAAGTGACCACCCAGCTCGACAAGCCCGTCAGGCTGGTCTGCCACGAAGACCAGTATGAAGCGCTTTTGGGTGATTTGGCGCTCCACAAGCTCGACGTGGTGCTGACCGACCGCGCGGTGCCCACCGGCACTACTTTGCGTGTGTTTAGCCACCTGCTGTACGAAAGCGAGATGTTCGTGGTGGGCGCCCCGGCGCTGGCCCAGGCCTACCAGCAGGATTTCCCGCGCTCCCTGCATGGCGCACCCTTCCTGCTGCCGACCCGCGATACCGCCCTGCGCGGCAAGATCGACGCCTGGTTCGAGCGCCACGGCATCCATCCCGACGTGGCCGGCGAGTTCGAGGACAACGCCCTGCTCAACACCTTTGGCCGGCGCGGCCTGGGCCTGTTCTTCACGCCGGCGGCGCCGCTGCCCGAGATCGAGCTGCAGCTCGGCGCCGCCCTGGTCGGCCGCGTGCCCGAGGTGCGCGAGCATTTCTATGCCATCTCGAACGAACGCAAGATCAAGCACCCGGCGGTCGAAGCCATCCTGAACGCGGTACACGGCGGCGCACTGGCCGGCGCCTAGTTGCCGACGGGGCGGTACAATGGAGGCGGCTTTGCCTTTTGTTAACTAACCGATTGTATGCAAAACTTTCTATTCGTCGTTCTCGCGCTCTTCCTGGTTGCGCTGAACGGCTTCTTCGTGGCGGCCGAATTCGGCATCGTCACCTTGCGCAAGACCCGGGTGCGGGCGATCGCCAAGACGGCGGGGCTGCGCGGCCGCATCCTGGCCAAGGTACACGGCCAGCTCGACGCCTACCTGTCGGCCTGCCAGCTGGGCATCACCCTCGCCTCCCTGGGCCTGGGCTGGGTCGGCGAACCGGCCTTCGCCAGCCTGCTCGAACCCCTGTTCGCCCTCGCCGGGGTGACCTCGCCGGAAGTGATCCACGGCGTATCCTTCATCGTCGCCTTCTCGGTGATCTCCTTCCTGCACATCGTGGTGGGCGAGCTGGCGCCGAAGACGCTGGCGATCCGCGTGCCCGAGGCGGTGGCGCTGTGGTGCGCGCTGCCGCTGTACGCCTTCTACTGGGCCATGTACCCGGCGATCTGGCTGCTCAACGCCAGCGCCAACATGGTGCTGCGCCTGGCCGGCCTGGCCGGCGCCGGCGGCCACGACACGCATTATTCGACCGACGAGCTCAAGCTCATCCTGCGCACCAACACCAGTACCACGACGGGAGAAAGCTCGGGCGCGAAATTCACCCACGACGAGCGCAACATCCTGGCGCAGTCGCTCGACTTCAGCCAGCTGGCCGTGTCCGACCTGATGCGCCCGATTAACGAGGTGAGCGCGCTGTACGCCAGCCGCAGCCTGGAACAGAACCTGGAGACGGTGCGCCGCAACCGCTTCTCGCGCTATCCCTACTTCGACCAGGACGGCGAGGAAGTGCTGGGCGTGATCCACCTGAAGGACCTGTTCTTCGCCCTGCAGGCGGGCCGCCAGATCACCGACCTGACCCAGTTCCTGCGCCCGGTGGAGACGATCTCGGCGCGCACCCCGGCCCAGGACATCTTCCGGCGCTTCCGCAGCGGCGCCCCGCACTTCGCCCTGATCGGCGAAAAAGGCAAGCGCCCGGTCGGCTTCATCACCCTCGACAACCTGCTGGGGGCGATGGTGGGCGAGATCCGCGACGAGTTCCGCCTCAACGAGAACGACTGGCTCAAGCAGGCCGACGGCACCTACATCGGCAAGGCCAGCCTGCCGATCTTCTCGCTCGAACGCGTACTGGGGATCGACATCGACAACGAGGAAATGGGCCTGGACGACGTCGAATCGGTCGGCGGCCTGCTGATGGCCAAGCTGGGCGACATTCCCAAGCAGGGGCAGCGCATCGAGTTCCCGCGCTTCGACGTGGTGGTCAAGAAGATGAACGGCCCGCGCATCCTGCTGGTCAAGGTGTTCCCGCGGCTCACGCGCGGCGACGGCGATGACGACCAGGATTGAGGCGCGGATGAGGATGCGGGCATGAGCGTCGAACGGCGCAACAACGTCCGCGTCGAAGGCCGCGGCGACACCACCATGGTGTTCGCGCACGGCTTCGGCTGCGACCAAAGCATGTGGCGCTTCCTGGCGCCGCACTTCGCGCGGCGCTGCCGCACGGTGCTGTTCGACCTGACCGGCAGCGGCCAGTCCGACCATGCGGCCTACGACCGCGACAAATACGCCAGCCTGCACGGTCATGCCGACGACCTGCTCGAGATCGTCGGCGAGTTCGCGGAGGGGCCGGTGGTCTTCGTCGGCCACTCGGTGAGCGCGATGATCGGCATGCTGGCCACCATCAAGGCTCCGGAGCGCTTCGCGGCCCAGGTGATGGTCGGTCCCTCGGCCTGCTACCTGAACGACGGCTATTACCTGGGCGGCTTCAGCCGGCCCGACCTGGAGGAACTGCTGGCCAGGATGGAGGCCAGCTACCTGGACTGGTCTGCCGCGATGGCGCCCCTGATCATGGGTGCGCCCAACCAGCCCCAGCTGGGCAAGGAGCTGACCGACAGCTTCTGCCGCACCCGTCCCGACATCGCCCGCCATTTCGCGCGCGTCACCTTTTTGTCCGACCACCGCGAGGACGTGCCGCTGGCCACCACGCCGGCCCTGGTCCTGCAATGCAGCGACGACCTGATCGCGCCGCGCACGGCCGGCGAGTTCCTGCACCGGCGCCTGCCCCGGGCCAGCCTGCGCCTGATCGAGAACATCGGCCACTGCGCCCACATGAGCGCGCCGGGCGCCTGCGTGCGCGAGATCGACGCCTTCCTGGCGGACGCCCTGCGCTGATGGTTATACCGGGTGCACGCTTGAGCATGGGCCGGTCACGAAAAATGTAAAATGGTTATAATCCGCCTTTGACGAGCGGCCGTCCGCTCCCCTCACCGAGATTCTCATGTCCGTCCTTACCCGCAATAAGGTCCGTGTCACAGGCGATGGCGCGGCAACCATGATGTTCGCCCATGGCTTCGGCTGCGACCAGACGATGTGGCGCTTCCTGGCTCCGGCATTCGCGGACCGTTTCCGTATCCTGACCTACGACCTGACCGGCAGCGGCGGCTCCGACCTGGGCGCCTACGACCGCGACAAATACGGCAGCCTGCACGGCCATGCCGACGACGTGCTGGAGATCCTCGACGCCTGCGGCGCCGGTCCGGTCGTATTCGTCGGCCATTCCGTCAGCAGCATGATCGGACTGCTGGCGACGATCAAGGCGCCCGCGCGCTTCGCGGCCCAGGTGATGGTCGGCCCCTCGCCCTGCTACATCAACGACGGCGACTACATTGGCGGCTTCAGCCGCGCCGACATCGACGAGCTGCTCGAGACCATGGATGCGAACTACCTCGGCTGGTCGAGCAGCATGGCGCCCGCCATCATGGGCGCGCCCGAGCAGCCGGCGCTGGGCCGGGAGCTGACCGAGAGTTTCTGCCGCAACGATCCCGAGATCGCCAAGCACTTCGCCCGCGTCACCTTCCTGTCCGACCACCGCGCCGACCTGCCCCTGTCGCGCGTGCCCGCCCTGATCCTGCAATGCAGCGACGACATGATCGCGCCCCTGTCAGTGGGCGACTACCTGCACCGCCACCTGCCGGCGAGCACCCTCCACGTGATCGACAACATCGGTCATTGCCCTCACCTGAGCGCGCCGACCGAGAGCTCGCAAGCGATCGACGCCTTCCTCGCCAAGACCCTGCGCTGACGTGGCCGGTGCGCTGCCAGGGAGCGACTTCCTGTTCGAGCACGCCGCCTGCGGCCTGCTGTTGACCGACAAGGGCGGCGTCGTCCTGCGCGCCAACGACACGGCGCGCCGCTGGCTTGGCTACGAGAACGAGGAACTGTGCGGCAAGGTCCGCCTCCTCGACCTGCTTCCGGTTGGCGCACGCCTGTTCCATCACACCCATTGCCTGCCGATCCTGCAGGTGCAGGGCTCCGTCGCCGAAATCCAGGTCGAGATGCGCAACCGCCGCGGCGAGCGTCTTCCGATGCTGATCAACATCGTGCGCTCCCGGGACGGCGGCGACGTCTTCGACCAGTGGGCGCTGTTCAAGGCCTCGGACCGGCGCGCCTACGAGCGCGAACTGCTGGCCGCGCGCAAGGCGGCCGAGGCGGCGCTCGAGGCGCGCCTCGGCGCCGAGGCCAAGCTGCAGCAGCTCAATGCGCAGCTGTCGCATGCCGACCGGCGCAAGGACGAATTCCTGGCCACCCTGTCGCACGAACTGCGCAATCCGCTCGCGCCCATGCGCAGCGCACTGGAAGTGCTCAAGCTGAAGTTTGGCGCCAGCGCCGACGAGCGGCTGCTGCAGGCCTTCGACCGCCAGCTGCGCCACATGACCCGGCTGGTGGACGACCTGATGGAGGTCTCGCGCATCACCCAGGGCCGCATGCAGCTCCGCCGCGGACCGGTCGAGCTGACTACGCTGGTGCGCAGCGCCGCCGGCGACGTCGCCGCCATCATGGAGGCGGCGCGCCATACGCTGCGGCTGCACATCGCCGCGCCGCCGATCGTCGTCGACGGCGATGCGACCCGGCTGGCTCAGGTCGTCATCAACCTGCTGACCAACGCCGCCAAGTACACGCCCGAAGGCGGGATGGTCGACCTCGAACTGGACTGCGATCCCGGCCACGCGCGCATCCGCGTGCGCGACAACGGCATCGGCATCCCGGCGGAGGCCCTGGCGACCGTGTTCGACATGTTCTCCCAGCTGGAACCGGCCCTGGAACGCTCGAAGGGCGGCCTCGGCATCGGCCTGGCGCTGGTGCGCGGCATCGTCGACCTGCATGGCGGTACGGTGCACGCCCACAGCCTTGGGGCGGGCCGCGGCAGCGAATTCGCGATCTCCCTGCCGCTGACGGTCGGCGCGGCCTGCCCGGCCGCGGGGCCGGCCGAGGGGCCGGCCGCGGGGGCGGGTGATATCGCACGGCTCACGGCCAGGCAGGTCCTGATCGTGGACGACAACGAGGACGCTGCCGACACCCTGGGCATGGCGCTGGAGCTGTTCGGCTGCGAAACCAGGGTCGTGCACACGGCGCAAGCCGCGCTCGACCTGGCGGTGTCGTTCACGCCGCAGGCGGCCCTGCTCGACATCGGCCTGCCCGACCTGAACGGCTACGAGCTGGCGCGCCGGCTGCGGGCCCTGCCCGGCTGGCAAGGCGTGACCCTGATCGCCGCCACCGGCTGGGGGCAGGAAAAGGACCGCCGCCTCGCCTTCGAGGCCGGCTTCGACCACCATCTCACGAAGCCGATCGATTTCGAGCGGCTGGGACACATGCTGACGGCCGAGCGGCCGCGGTAGCCTGCCCTAGGTGGGATCCTGGCGCACGATCGGGTCCGCGGTGCCGGTCCACTCGCTCATCAGGGAGTAGCCCACGGCCAGCAGCACCGGCCCGATGAACATGCCGACGAAGCCGAAGGCGATCACCCCGCCCAGCACCCCCAGCAGGGTGAGCAGGAAAGGCAGGCTGCTGCCGCGGCTGATCAGCATCGGGCGCACCACGTTGTCCACGCCGCTGATCAAGAGGGCGCCCCAGATCACCATGAAGATGCCCCAGCCGGTCTCGCCCTGGGCAAACAGCCACAGCGCCGCCCCGCCCCACACCAGCGGCGGGCCGACCGGCACCAGCGAGGACAGGAACACCATCACCGACAGCAGCGGCACCGCCGGCACGCCGGCGATGAAGAAGCCGATCGCCGCCACCACGGCCTGGGCCAGGGCGGTGCCCAGCAGGCCGTACATCACGCCGCGCACGGTCTGGCTGACGGTGTGCGAGACCGATTCGGCCCCCTCGCCCATCACCTTGCGCATGGTCACGGCGATCACGTCGAGCAGCGCCTGGCCGTCGCGGTAGAAGAAGAAGCTCACGAAGGCCGCCAGGCTCATCTGCGCCACGCCGGTGCCGAGCATGATGCCGCCGGCCAGCAGCCAGCGGCGCGCCGGCTCCACCATGCGCTGGGCCAGCTCCACCATGCGCTCGCGGCTGGCGATCAGCTGGCGCAGGTAGGTGTCGACCGATTCGCCCACCAGCGGGATGTCGCGGATCCAGCCTGGCGGCAGCAGCTCGCGGTGCTCGACCAGGGTGCGCAATTCCTCGAAACCGCGGGCGACATCGTCGGCCAGGTTGTAGGCCACCATCGACAGCGGGAAGATGATCAGGAAGGTCAGGGTCAGCGTCATCGTCAGCGCCGCCAGGCTGCGGCGCCCGCGCATCGCGCGCAGCAGGCGCTGGTACAGCGGCCAGGAGGAGATGACGACGGCGGCCGCGAACAGGATCGCGGCCAGGAAAGGCTTGAGGACGTAGAGGCAGCCCAGCGTCAGCAGGACGACGATGGCGATACGGGTGTAGTTGCGGCCTGCTCGTTGTTCCATGCCTTGTCGGTGAAGTGGTGTTTACACCATCATAACAGCTGGCGCAGGTCGTGCGCGATGGGCCCCGGGCCCTGGCCATGGCGCAGGAACAGGCGCACCTTGCCTTCGCGGTCGAACACATAGCTGCCCGCCGTGTGGTCGATGGTATAGTTCGCAGCGCTGTTTTCCGATCCCGCCCCCGCCACCTTGTTATAGAAGACCTTGAATTCCTTGGCCGTGCGCGCGGTCGCCTCCAGGTCGCCGCGCAGGCCCAGGAAGCGCTTGTCGAAGGCCGGCACGTAGCTGGCCAGCAGCTCCTGGGTGTCGCGCTCCGGGTCGAGGGTCACGAACAGCACCTGCACCTCGTCGGCGGCCGGGCCCAGGTCCTTCAGCACGGCGGCCATTTCGGCCATCGTGGTCGGGCAGACGTCGGGGCACTGGGTGTAGCCGAAGAACAGCACCACCAGCTTGCCGCGGAAGTCTTCCAGGGTGCGAGGCTTGCCGTGGTGGTCGACCAGCGAGAAACCCTTGGCATAGTCGAGGCCGGTCACGTCGACGTTGTTGAAGGCGGCCGGCTTGCCGGCCATCTTGTCGCAGCCGGCAGTGAACATGGCCATCGCGGCCAGCAGCAGGAGGGTCAGGAGTCGCTTCATCGCTCGCCTTGTGTCGGAAACGTGTTGGGGGAAGTCGTCGGCGCCTGCCCTCAGAACCTGAAGTAATGGTCCACCAGCAGCGCCGCGAACAGCAGCGAGAGGTAGACGATCGACCAGGTGAAGGCCTTGCGCGCCGCCATGTCGCTGTAGTGGCGGTGGATGCGCCACGAGTGGCGCAGGAAGACCGCGTTGAGCGCGACGGCGGCCGCCAGGTAGATCAGGCCGCTCATGCCCACCGCGTAGGGCAGCAAGGTGGTGGCGGCCAGGGCCACCGTGTACAGCCACACCTGCAGGCCGGTGAAGCGCATGCCGTGGGTGATCGGCAGCATCGGCAGGCCGGAACGGGCATAGTCGTCGCGGCGGTACATGGCCAGCACCCAGAAGTGCGGCGGGGTCCACACGAAGATGATCAGGACCAGCAGCCAGGCCTGCATCGGCACCTCGCCCGCCACCGCGGCCCAGCCCAGGGCGGGCGGCATGGCGCCGGACAGGCCGCCGATGACGATGTTCTGCGGGGTGTTCGGCTTGAGCAGGAGGGTATAGATGAAGGCGTAGCCGACGAAGGTGACGAAGGTCAGCCACATCGTGAGCGGGTTGACGAAGGCGTACAGGATCCACATCCCGAGGCCGCCGATCAGGCTCGAAAACAGGATGGTCTGGGTCTGGCTCAGTTCGCCCATGGCGGTGGCGCGCCGCGCCGTGCGCGCCATGCGCGCGTCGATCTCGGCCTCGACCAGGCAATTCACCGCGAAGGCGGCGCCGGCCAGCAGCCAGATCCCGGCGGTACCGGCGATCAGGACTTGCCAGCCCGGGAAACCGTCGGTGGCGAGGAACATCCCGATCACCGCGCAGAATACCGCCAGCTGGGTCACGCGCGGCTTGGTCAGGCTCCAGTACTGCGAGAACCTGCTCGGGGTTTTATGGATGGCTGTCTGGGTTGTCATCGGTTGGCTTCTTGCCATGCTGCGCTGCCGTCTGCTTAGCGCCTGCCGCGTGCTATCGCGGCGGACGATCGTGCAGCAGCGCCGCCGGCCATGTCGAGTTGAAACTTCACCCGGTAGTTTAACATGGTCACCAGCAGGACCAGCAGGGCCGCCCCGGCGTTATGCAAGACCGCGATCGCCAGCGGAAAGTCGAAATAGACCGTGGCGATGCCGGTGAACAGCTGGAGCGCCAGCACCAGGGCCAGGCGCAGCGCCGTCGGGCGCAGGCTGGCATAGGGCAAGGCCTTCCAGATCGCCAGGCCGAGCACCAGCACCACGACCAGCGCCGACATCCGGTGCACCCAGTGGATCGCCACCAGGGCCGGGAAAGGCAGGTAGTGGCCGGCGGCCGTCTTGCCCAGCTCGCGCCACAGGTGGAAGCCGTGCTCGAAGTCCATCGGCGGCACGAGCCGGCCGTCGCACAGGGGGAATTCGTCGCAGGCCAGGGTCGCATAGTTAGTGCTCACCCACCCGCCGAGGGCGATCTGCACGGCCAGCACCACGGCGGCCAGCAGGGCCAGGCGGCGCAGGCCGCGCAGCACCGGCGCTGCGATGGGCGTGGCGCTCATCATGGCCTTGGGCTTGATCAGGAAATCCTCGCGTCCGCCCAGCCAGGCCAGCATCGCCAGCAGCGCCATGCCCAGCAGCAGGTGGATGGTGACGATCGCCGGCTGCAGCTTGAGGGTGACGGTCCAGGCGCCGAAGGCGCCCTGGATGCAGACGAACACGAACAGGGCCAGCGGCATGGCCGGCTTGAAGGCCTGGTGGCGGGTGCGACGCCACTGCATGATCGCCGTGAACAGCAGCGCCATGATGAGCACGCCGATGCCCATCGCCAGGTAGCGGTGGATCATCTCGATCCAGGCCTTGGCCACGGTGACCGGGCCGGTCGGCATGGCCGCCTCGGCGGCCGCGATTTCCTCGTGCGCCAGGAAGGGATTGGCCATGCCGTAGCAGCCCGGCCAGTCCGGGCAGCCCAGGCCGGAATCGGTCAGGCGGGTGAAGCCGCCGAACACGATCAGGTCGAAGGTAAGGAAGACCGCGATCCAGACCAGCTTGCGGTACTTGTTGGCATCCGAGGACATCCAGACCATGGCCAGCGGCAGGCTGGCGACCAGCAGGCCGATCGCGGCCAGCTGCAGTATCGAGGAAGCTTGCATGGGTCTTATCCGATGGCCGAGGCCTTGAGCAGCTTGGCGATGTCCTTGTACACCTTGCGCGGATCCGGCGTCTTCGGAAAGCGCATCATGAGGTTGCCGAGCGGGTCGATCAGGTAGACGTGGTCGGAGACACTGGCGCCGCTCTCGGCCGGCAGCCAGCCGGCGACCGCGGCGGCGGGCGCGCGCAGCACCGTGACGCCCTCGAGCAGGTCGGCGGGCGCGCCTTCGGCATCCTTGAACCCGCGCAGGGCCGCGCTGTCCACCGGCTGCTCGTCGGTGACCAGCCAGACGCGCTCGATGCGGTCCATGTTCTTGCCCTGCATCAGGCGCCACTGGCGCATGGCGTGCAGCTGCTCCCGACAGGCGGCAAGGCAGGCGCCGCCGCCGGTCCTCACCATCAGCCATTTGCCCGCCATCTGTTCGAGGCTGCGCGGCCGGCCGTCGAGGGTGGTCGAATCCAGCTTCGGGATCGGGTGCTGGCGCGGGTCGAGGATGGCGCCGTAGTTGGTGCGGCCTTCCGGCTTGATGACGTAATAGGCCAGGTAGGAGGCGATCAGCGGCGAGGCGCACACCAGCAGCACCAGGAACAGTTTCCAGCGCCCGCGGCTGCGCGCCTTGGCCGGGTCGGCCGCGGCGGAATCAATCACGTTTTTTTGAACCACTTCGAAATCCCGTTATCACAAAAAAGAGGAGGGCCATGGCCGCCAGCGCATACCACTGGAAGGCATAGCCGCGATGCTTGTCGATGCCGCTCGACGGCGCCGGCCAGTCGCGCGCCAGCGTGTCGCCCGCCGCTGCCGGGAGGGTCTGCTGCACCAGGAAGGGCGCGAAAGCCAGTCCGCTCGCCCGCGCCAGGTCCTGGGGCGCCAGGTTCTGCACCAGCTCGCCCGGCTTGGTCGCCCCCGCGGCGCCCAGCTCCATCACCTTGCCGGCCGAGGCGACCACCTGCCCTTCGATCGTCACCACGCCCGCGGGCGTGGAGAACGGCGGCAGCTTGCCGAATTCGGCCTGGCGCGGCAGCCAGCCGCGCAGCACCAGCACATGCGTGTTGCCGCCCGCTATTCTAAACGGCATGGCGAGCACGTAGCCGGTCTGGCCGTTCATGGGGCGGTTGGAAAGGAAGACGGGCCAGCCGGCGACGAATTCGCCCGTCATGCGCACGCGGCGGAATGCGAGCGCGCCGGCGTCCTGCTCCGCGGTGGCAATGCCCGCCGGACCGAACTCCAGGGGCGGCTCGGCCGCGCGGGCGGCCTGGCGCGCCTGGAGTTCGGTCTTCTGGGCCGCCCGGCCCTGCTGCCAATTGCCGAGCAGGACGCCGATGCCGGCGACCAGGAGTGCCGCGATGAAAGGAATGAGGCGGAAATGGAAGGCGAAGCGCATTACAATGGTGCCTCAACCTTTCCCGGGCCCATCATGAAATTCTTTGTTGCCATCGCCTTCATCCTGATCCTAGCCAGCCTGGGGTCGGCCCTGTTCTTCCTGATGCGCGACAAGGGCCGCAGCAACCGCACCGTGCATGCGCTGGCGATGCGGGTCGGTTTGTCGATCGCATTGTTCCTGAGCTTGCTTGCTGCCTACAAGATGGGGTGGATTGCGCCGACCGGAATCCGTTAAGCGCTACTGGTCTGCAACGAACTTGGGTGCCCAAGCACACCGCCATCGTTCGCGTCCACCACAACCCACGAAACAATAGGGACGGCCACACCGTGGCCGTCCCCATGCATGTCAATCCGTAGCGCTTACAGCCAGTACACGACCACGTACAGGCCCAGCCACACCACGTCGACGAAGTGCCAGTACCAGGCGGCGCCCTCGAAGCCGAAGTGGTTGTCCGCCGTGAAATGCCCTTTCAGCACACGGTAGAGGATCACCGACAGCATGATCGCGCCCATGGTCACGTGGAAGCCGTGGAAGCCCGTCAGCATGAAGAAGGTCGAGCCGTAGATGCCCGAGGTCAGCTTCAGGTTCAGTTCCTGGTAGGCGTGCATGTATTCATAGACCTGGAAGCCCATGAAGATCGCGCCCAGCAGGATGGTGGCGAACAGCCAGAACGCCGTCTTCGAGCGGTGGCCGGCGCGCAGCGCGTGGTGCGAGATGGTCAGGGTCACGCCCGACAGCAGCAGCAGCGCGGTGTTGATGGTCGGGATCGGGAACGGGCCCATGGTCTGGAAATTGTCGACCACGCCTGCCGGGCCGGTGTTGCCCCAGACCGGCGCGAAGTCCGGCCAGATGAACTTGTGGTCCAGGTCGGCCAGCCAGGGCATGCTCACGGCGCGGGCATAGAACAGCGCGCCGAAGAAGGCGCCGAAGAACATCACCTCCGAGAAGATGAACCAGCTCATCGACCAGCGGTAGGACACGTCGATGCGCTTGCTGTACATGCCGCGCTCGGATTCGCCGATCGCATCGCCGAACCAGCCGTAGAGCACCAGCAGCATGGCGACGATGCCGGTCAGGCAGACCGCCGGTCCCCAGGACAGGCCGTTGACCCAGCCCGACGCCCCGGCCATGGTGACCAGCATCGACATACCGGCAAGCATAGGCCAGCGCGATGGCCCCGGCACGAAATAGTAAGGCGCGCTATGCGGCGAACCTACTGGCGAAGTCGTTGGCGAACTCATCTGCATCTCCTCAATCAAACTCTTTTGAATTGTTGGGTAGTTCTTATCACTTGGATCCCGGCCTTCGCCGGGACGACATTCATACTGTAACGATTCTGTACTTTACTGCGACACCGCGAACCTGACCGCCAGCAGCAGCACGCCGATGAACAGCGCCGCGCCGATCAGTCCGGCGATGATGACGTGCACCGGATTCAGGTTGGCGGCGTCGTCCTCGTAGTCGCGGCGCTTGCGCACCCCGAAGAAGGACCAGAACACCGCCTTCATGGTGGCAAGGAAACTGGCCTTGCGCCGATGCGGTTGTTCCTTCGGCTTGTCCTCCATGCCTGCTCCTCAGTTCGCCGCCACCGTCGCGGCGCCGTTCATGCCGCCGATCTCGAAGAAGGTGTACGACAAGGTGATGTTCTTCACTTCGCGCGGCAGCGCCGGATCGATGAAGAACACCACCGGCATCTGGCGCGCCTCGTTCGCCTTCAGGGTCTGTTCCTGGAAGCAGAAGCAGTCGACCTTCTTGAAGTGCGGGGTGGCGGACTGCGGCGCGTAGCTCGGAATCGCCTGCGCCTTGACCACCCTGCCCTGCGTGTTGACCACCTCGTAGACCACGGTGGCCAGCTCGCCGGGATGCACCTCGATGCTGCGCTGGGTCGGGCGGAACCGCCACGGTCCCTGCGCATTGCCGTCCAGCTCGACCGTGATGACGCGCGACCGGTCGACCTGGGTATTCGTCGGCGCCTCGACCAGCCCGTCCTTCTGGGTCAGCACGTTAATGCCGAGCACCTCGCAGATCTGGCGGTACATCGGCACCAGCGCGTAGCCGAAACCGAACATCATCACCGCCACCACCACCAGCTTGCCGAGGGTGCTGCGGTTCAGGCGCCGGATGCGGCTGCTTGTCGGGTTCATCCCGCCCCCCGGTTCAGCTCAGCAGCGTGAACTTGACGAACACGCTGATGAAGAAGATCAGTGCAATCCCGCCCAGCACCAGGGCGGTTTTCAGATTGCTGGGCCGGGACACGGCTGGATCCTTTGCTTCCGTGCTCATGATTACTTCACCAGCGGCGGGGTTTCGAAGGTGTGGAACGGCGCCGGGCTCGGCACGGTCCACTCGAGGCCATCCGCGCCTTCCCATGGCTTGGCGTCCGCCTTCTTGCCGCCGCGGATGGTCGGCAGCACCACGAAGAACAGGAAGTACACCTGCGACAGGCCGAAGCCGAAGGCGCCGATGGACACGATCATGTTGAAGTCCGTGAACTGGGTGGCGTAGTCCGCATAGCGGCGCGGCATGCCGGCCAGGCCCAGGAAGTGCATCGGGAAGAAGGTGACGTTGAAGGTGATCAGCGAAGCCCAGAAATGGATCTTGCCGGCGGTCTCAGGGTACATGTGGCCGGTCCACTTCGGCGCCCAGTAGTAGAAGCCCGCGAACAGCGCGAACAGCGAACCCGCCACCAGCACGTAGTGGAAGTGCGCCACCACGTAGTAGGTGTCGTGCACCTGGATGTCGATCGGGGTCACCGCCAGGATCAGGCCGGTGAAGCCGCCCATGGTGAACACGAAGATGAAGCCGACCGCGAACAGCATCGGGGTCTCGAAGGTCATCGAGCCCTTCCACATGGTGGCGACCCAGTTGAACACCTTCACGCCGGTCGGCACGGAGATGAGCATGGTGGCGTACATGAAGAACAGCTGCGAGGTCACCGGCATGCCGGTGGTGAACATGTGGTGGGCCCAGACGATGAAGGACAGGATCGCGATCGAGGCGGTCGCGTAGACCATCGAGGCGTAGCCGAACAGCGGCTTGCGGGCGAAGGCCGGGATGATCTGCGACACGATGCCGAAGGCCGGCAGAATCATGATGTAGACCTCGGGGTGGCCGAAGAACCAGAAGATGTGCTGGTACATGACCGGGTCGCCGCCGCCGGCGGCGTTGAAGAACGAGGTGCCGAAGTGGCGGTCGGTCAGGGTCATGGTGATCGCGCCCGCCAGGACCGGCATCACGGCGATCAGCAGGAAGGCGGTGATCAGCCAGGTCCAGCAGAACATCGGCATCTTCATCAGGGTCATGCCCGGGGCGCGCATGTTCAGGATGGTGACGATGATGTTGATCGAACCCATGATCGACGAGGCGCCCATGATGTGCATCGCGAAGATCGCCATGTCCATGCCGATGCCCATCTGGGTCGACAGCGGCGCATACAGGGTCCAGCCGGCGGCGGTGGCGCCGCCCGGGGCCAGGAAGGAGCCGGCCAGCAGGATCGCGGCCGGCGGCAGCAGCCAGAACGAGAAGTTGTTCATGCGCGCGAAGGCCATGTCCGAGGCGCCCACCTGCAGCGGGATCATCCAGTTGGCGAAGCCCACGAAGGCCGGCATGATCGCGCCGAACACCATCACCAGGCCGTGCATGGTGGTCAGCTGGTTGAAGAACTCCGGACGGAAGTACTGCAGGCCCGGCTGGAACAGCTCGGTGCGGATCATCAGCGCCAGCACGCCGCCCGAGAGCAGCATGATGAACGAGAACCACAGGTACAGGGTGCCGATGTCCTTGTGGTTGGTGGCGAAGAGCCAGCGGCGCAGACCGTGCGGATGGTCGTGCGCGTGATCGTGGCCGTGATCGTGTGCGTGATCGATAGTGCTGGTAGTCATTTCGATATCCCTGAAGCGGTCTTACTTGCGTGCGGCCAGGACTTCGGCCGGCTGAACGATGTTTTCCGCGGCCTTGTTCGACCAGGCGTTGCGGGTGTAGGTGATCACGGCGGCGATCTCGGTGTCGGACAGCTGCTTCCAGGCCGGCATCGCGGCCGGGAACTTCGGCGTATCCTGGCCGTTCAGCAGCACGTCGATCTGGGGAGCCTTGCCGCCCAGGACGATTTCCGAGCCTTCCAGCGGGGCGAACGCGCCCGGCACGCCCTTGCCGTTGGCCTGGTGGCAGGCCACGCAGTTGGCGCTGTACACCTGCTCGCCGCGGGTCTTCAGTTCATCGATGGTCCAGGTCTTGGTCGGATCGTCCGCCAGGGCGGCCATTGCCTTCTTCTTGCCGTCGACCCAGGCGGTGTATTCGGCGTCGGTCACGACGCGCACCACGATCGGCATGAAGGCGTGGTCCTTGCCGCACAGCTCGACGCAGTTGCCGCGGTAGACGCCGGTCTTCTCGGCCTTGAACCAGCCGTCGCGCACGAAGCCCGGGATCGCATCCTGCTTGATGGCGAAGGCCGGGATGGTCCAGGCGTGGATCACGTCGTTGGCGGTGAAGACCATGCGGATCTTCTTGTTCACCGGGACGACCATTTCATTGTCGACTTCCAGCAGGTAGTTCTCGCCGCGGGCTTGGGTGGCCGGCTCGCCCGGCAGGCCGATCTGGGCGCGCGGGGTGGCCAGGTTCGACAGGAAGGAGATGCCCTCGCCTTCGCCCTTCAGGTAGTCGTAGCCCCATTTCCACTGCATGCCGGTGGCCTTGATGGTGATGTCGGCGTTCGAGGTGTCCTTCAGCGCGACCACGGTCTTGGTGGCCGGCAGGGCCATGCCGATGACGATCAGGAAGGGAACGATGGTCCAGGCGATTTCGACGGCGGTCGATTCATGGAAGGTGGCGGGTTTGTGGCCCAGGGATTTGCGGTGCTTGAACACCGAGTAGAACATGACGCCGAACACGCCCACGAAGATGACCAGGCAGACGATCATCATCCAGTTGTGGAGCGAATAGATATCGGCGCCGACGCCGGTCACGGGGGTCTGCATGTTCAGCTGGTGCTCAACCGGCCGGCCCGTGATGTCCGGTGCCGCCCACGCAGGGATGCCGGCAGTTACAGCGAGGCCGAACAGCATGGCCCCAAGTCGCGATGCATAAGTCATGTATGTCCCCAACCACCCAAAAAAAAATAAAAGTATTTTTTAGACGGCGGCAATTTTAGAGAACAAACTGCCGCCGCTCCGAACCTTGTTCGCAGAGGGCTGCCGGGTCGTCCCGCGAAAATTGCGCTGCGGAATGGTGGAAACCATCACGCCGAGCCCATCCAGCGGTCTGCTGGCAGGGACCGGCGTCTCTGCGGATGCTGCAATTCAGTTCTACTTATTCCTCCGGATTGCTGTTTTTTTCAGCGTTATTCTGGTCCGGAAGAGAAAAATAGCGATTGATTATACTGAAATTGCTAATTTTTATTCAAGGAAAATCGGGCCACCGGCAGACTGTCGTATGCATGTTGAATCAACGGGGTTTCGGCGGGTGGAAACGGACGATCGCCTCGCCCGAGGCCGTGGCCCGCGGCGCGGGAAGGAAAGCGTGGCCATAGATGACCTCGAAGGTGAGCGCCAGCTTGCCGTCCGGGCGGCGCCCGGCCTCGAACGCGTCCAGGACCTTGCGCCAGGCGGCGCGCCCGATCAGGCCGCGGCGGCGGGTGTCGAGCGGGTTGCCGCCCAGGGCGCGCACGTCGGCCAGCAGCGCGTCCACCGTGTCGTAGGTGACGGTGATGCGCTCCATGTCCATCACCGGGGTCGAAAAGCCGGCTTCCACCAGCTGGTCGCCGAAATCGTGCATGTCGACGAAGGGCAAGGCATGGGGCGCGTCGTCCAGCACGGCGAAGGCGGCGCGCAGCTCCTGGAAGGTGTCCGGACCGAAATTCGAGAACATCAGCAGGCCGTCGACGCGCAGCACGCGGCGCCACTCGGCGAACACGCGGTCCGGCAGCGGATGCCAGTGCAGCGCCAGGTTCGACCACAGCAGGTCGAGCGAGTTCGCGCCGAGGGGCAGGTTGCCGAAATCGCCGCACAGCACGTCCAGGCCCGCCTTTGCCGGCAGGAAACGGCTGAGCATCTGGTTCAGCGAGCGGGTGCTGGGCGCCGGCGTGCCGGCGGCGGCGGTCATGGCGGGCGCCGCGTCCAGGCCCAGGATCTGGGCCGCCGGGTAGGTTTTCTGCAGCAGGGCAAGATCGGCGCCGGCGCCGCAGCCGGCATCGAGCACCTGCCTGGGAGCGATCTTCACCAGCTGCAGGCGCTCGTGCATGCGCTGGGCGATCTCGCGGCGCAGGAAATCCGAGGGCGCGATGCGCTCCGGCCGCGCGAACAGCGCGCGCACGCGCGCCAGGTCGATCGGCGCGCTCATGGTGGACGGGGATTGAGGAGAAGCCATGGGAGGGGTGCGTACAAATGAGATAATGGCGGGAGTTTACTCGTTTATCCTGAATCGGGCCGATGCTTGATACGATCCCTGCCTGGCGGCGCTGGCCCGGCGCCCTGCTGCGCTGGCTGTTGCCGCCCTGCTGCGCGCTGTGCGGCATGCGCGGGGAGGCCGCCGTCTGCCACGGCTGCGAAAGCGCCTATGTCGCCGCGCGGCCGCGCTGCCCGGTCTGCGCCAATCCGGCGGGCGAGCTGGATGCCGCCCTGCCCTGCGGCGCCTGCCTGGCCGCGCCGCCCGCCTTCGACGCCACGCTGGCCGCCTTCGACTACGCCGCCCCGCTCGACGGCCTGGTGCTGCAGCTGAAGTTCGGCGCCCAGCTGGCCTTGGCGCCCTGGATGGCGCTGGCGCTGCACCGCGAAGCCGGGCGCACCGCCCTGCCGCCGCCCGAGCTGCTGTGCCCCGTGCCGCTGGGGGCGCGCCGGCTGGCCGGTCGCGGCTACAATCAGGCGCTGGAGGTGGCGCGGCCCCTGGCCCGGCTGCTGGGCGCCGAACTGGCGCCGCGGCTGGCGCAGCGGGTACTGGAAACGGCGGCGCAGTCGGGCGTCGCGCCCGGGGAACGCCGGCGCAATGTGCGCGGCGCCTTCGCCGTGGCGGATGCCGGCCTGGTGCGCGGCCGGCACGTGGGCGTGGTCGATGACGTCATGACCAGCGGGCACACGCTGGATGAACTGGCGCGCGTGCTGAAGCAGGCCGGCGCCGCGCGCGTGACGAATTTCGTGTTTGCGCGCACGCCGCCCCACCGCATTAACCATGAATGAGGAGTCCAAGTTGTTCCACGTCGTCCTGGTCGAACCAGAAATCCCGCCGAACACCGGCAACGTCATCCGCCTGTGCGCCAACACGGGCGTGCAGCTGCACCTGATCGAGCCGCTCGGCTTTCCGCTGGACGACGCCAAGATGCGGCGCGCCGGCCTGGATTACCACGATTACGCCACCATGAAGGTGCACAAGGACTGGGACGCCTTCCTGGCCGACGCCCGGCCGGATCCCACGCGCATGTTCGCGCTGACCACCCATGGCTCCTCCCCCTTCGCCGAAGCGGCCTTCAAGCCGGGCGACGTATTCGTTTTCGGCGCCGAATCGCGCGGCCTGGACCCGGCCCTGCGCGAGACCTTCCCGCCCGCCCAGCGCATCCGCCTGCCGATGCGTCCGGACAACCGCAGCCTGAACCTGTCGAACACGGTGGCGGTGGTCGTCTACGAAGCCTGGCGCCAGAACGGCTATGCCGGCGGCGTCTAAGGCCGGCTTGTGGCAGAGCTGCGACAAAGATAAGCATCGAACACAACAGTTAGGGGTTTCGGGAGTAGGCTTGTCACTGTCACGTTTTTTACAAACGCGGCAGACACAATTCACACTCCGGCGCCCCCCTGTCCTGTTCGAGGTATTCCATGAAGAAGTTGCTTTCCACCGGCGCCCTGCTCCTCGGCTGCGCCGCCGCCCATGCCGACCCCGTTTCCTGGGGCTTTTCCTTCGCCGGCTTCTACGACCAGGAAGCCGATGTCTTCCTGACCGACGAAACCATCACCGGCTCCTTCAAGGGCAATGACCTGGACAGCGACGGCCTGCTGGAACGCAACGAGCTACTGAGCCTGGTAGTCGGCGAGACCGACTACATCGCCTGCGCGGCCAGCAGCAACGACTGGTACAGCTGCGGCGCCACCGCCTTCTCGTTTTCGCCCGATACGGGCCTGCAGTTCGCGGTGGGCAGCTATGGGAGCGACCCGGAGGGCTGGGTGGGCGGCGGCCGCCTGACCACCACCGGCGACATGCATTACGCCTACGACTTCAATCCGGGCGGGACGCAGGAGCGGCACCTGCTGTGGACCAGCGATACGCGGCTGACCATGATGTCGCAGGCACCGGAGCCGGGCACCTGGGCGATGCTGGGCGTGGGGCTGCTGGGGATCGGCTTGCGGATGCGGCGTGAGGCGGGCAAGAGCTTTAGCTGATCGTAGGGTTGGCGGCTAGGCCGCCGACGCGGTGATCGCTGGCGGCGCCGTTTTCGTGCACGAACCGAAGCTTCAACCCCGGATCTTCGCCACCAGCTTGGTCGTCGAGCGCTCATGCTCGAAATCGATCGCCACCGCCCGCCCGCCATAGGCCAGCACGGCCTGCCCTTCCGGGATCTCGCTCATCACGTAGTCACCGCCCTTGGCGTAGATCCCGGGGCGCGCTTCCTGCACCACCTCGAGGGCGGTGCGCTCGTCGAATTCCACCACCAGGCTGACCGCCTCCAGCGCCGCCAGCACGGCCATGCGGTCGGCCAGGGTGTTGTGCGGCCGGTCGTCGCCCTTGCCCAGGCGCTTGACCGAGGCGTCGGTGTTCACCGCCACCACCAGCGAGGCGCCCAGCGCGCGCGCCTGCGCCAGGTAGGTCACGTGGCCGCGGTGCAGGATGTCGAACACGCCGTTGGTCAGCACCACCGGCTTGGGCAGCTTGGCGACGCGCGCGGCCAGCTCGGCACGGGCGCAGATCTTGTTTTCGAAGTCGGGCATGGTATTCAGGTCTTGGGTGGTTCGTTGTCTTCTGGTTCTTCGTCGACTTGCATCGACAGCTCGGTGGCCCTGGCGCCGCCGCCTGCGTCCGGGCCCTTGCGGTCGCCCGAGAGCTTGATCTGCAGGCGCAGGCCGTTGGCCGAATCGGCGTTGCGGATCGCCTCGTCGTAGCCGATGTAGCCCTTGTTGTACAGCTCGAACAAGGCCTGGTCAAAGGTGCACATGCCGAGCTCGCGCGACTTGTGCATGATCTCCTTGATGTTCTGGAAGTTCCCTTTCAGGATCATCTCGCTGATGGTCGGGGTGTTCAGCAGGATTTCGATGGCCGCCTTGCGGCCCTTGCCGTCCTCCGTGCGGATCAGGCGCTGCGAGACCACCGCGCGCAGGTTCGAGGACAGGTCCATCAGCAGCTGGTTGCGCCGCTCTTCCGGGAAGAAGTTGATGATCCGGTCCAGGGTCTGGTTGGCGTTGTTCGCGTGCAGGGTGCCCAGGCACAGGTGGCCCGTCTCGGCGAAGGCGATCGCGTGCTCCATGGTCTCGGTGTCGCGGATCTCGCCGATCAGGATCACGTCCGGCGCCTGGCGCAGGGTGTTCTTCAGCGCGTTGTGCCAGGAATGCGTGTCCACGCCCACTTCGCGGTGCGTGACCAGGCAGTTCTTGTTCTTGTGGACGTATTCGACCGGGTCCTCGACCGTGATGATGTGGCCGGCCGAATTGCTGTTGCGGTAGTCGATCATGGCCGCCAGGGTGGTCGACTTGCCCGAGCCGGTGCCGCCCACGACCAGCACCAGGCCGCGCTTGGTCATGACCACGTCCTTCAGCACTTCCGGCAGGTCGAGCTTCTCGAAATTCGGAATCTCCGAGGCGATGGTGCGCACCACCATGCCCACGCTCTGCTGCTGCACGAAAACGTTGACGCGGAAGCGGCACACGCCGGGCAGCGAGATCGCGAAATTGCACTCCATCTCGGCTTCGAACTCGGCGCGCTGGCGCTCGTTCATCAGGGACATGGCCAGCGCCCGCGTCACCTCGCCGCTCAGGCGCTGCTGGCTCAGGGGCTTCATGGCGCCCTGGTGCTTCATGCTAGGAGGAAAGTCCGCGGAAATGAAGAGGTCGGATCCGCCCTGGTGGTGCATCACCGTCAGCAGCTTGTGAATGTACGCCTGGGCTTCCGCCGGGCCGAAGGTCGAGGACATGCGGGCCTTTCTTTCTCAAAGGTGCAGGTAACTGACCTGCGTGGCAATTATATCGACTAAGATTCCCGTTAAAATAATAATTCACGGCTGACCGGGTCCCTGCAAGGCGCCAGGCGCGCCTTACCAAGACGAAACGCTTATGACACTGACCGAGTTGAAATACATCGTTGCCGTCGCGCGCGCCAAGCACTTCGGCCATGCCGCTGAAGCCTGCTTCGTAGCCCAGCCGACCCTGTCCGTCGCCATCAAGAAGCTGGAGGACGAACTGGGCGTCACGCTGTTCGAGCGTGGCGGATCGGAAGTATCGGTGACGCCGCTGGGCGCCCAGATCGTGGCCCAGGCCGAGCGCGTGCTGGAACAGACCGCCGCCATCAAGGAGCTGGCCAAGCAGAACAAGGACCCGCTGGCCGGCCCCCTGCGCCTGGGCGTGATCTACACCATTGGCCCCTACCTGCTGCCGCCCCTGGTGAAGAACCTGATCGACACCGTGCCGCAGATGCCGCTGGTGCTGCAGGAGAACTACACCCACAAGCTGCTGGAGATGCTGCGCCAGGGCGAACTGGACGCCGCCATCATGGCGCTGCCCCTGCCCGACCACGGCATGTCGGTGCAGCCGCTGTACGACGAACCCTTCGTGGTCGCCATGCCGCGCAGCCATCCCTGGGCCAAGCGCAAGGAGATCTCGGCCGAGGACCTGAAGCTCGAGACCATGCTGCTGCTGGGCGCGGGCCACTGCTTCCGCGACCAGGTGCTGGAAGTGTGCCCGGAAATGGCGCGCTTCTCGGCCGGCGGCAACGGCATGCAGCGCACCTTCGAAGGCTCCTCGCTGGAGACCATCCGCCACATGGTGGCCAGCGGAATCGGCCTGACCGTGCTGCCGCGCGCCTCGGTGGCCGACATGCACGACCGCAGCGGCCTGCTGACCTATGTGCCCTTCTCCGCTCCCTCGCCCTCGCGCCGCGTGGTGATCGCCTGGCGCAAGAGCTTCACCCGGCGCGCCGCGATCGACGCCATCATCCGCGCCGTCGGCGAGTGCCGGCTGCCGGGCGTGGAGCTGGTGACGCTCGAAGCCGCGGCCTGAGCCTAGCGTACCGCGTCGGCGACCGGGACCCCGAAATCCGGCGTGCCGTCGGCGCGCCAGCGGATCGCCTGCGCGCGCGTGTGGCGGTTCGGATCGTGCAGCGGGTCGCCCTGGATATCGCGGTAGTTGCGCGCATGGTAGACCAGGATGTCGGTCTTGCCGTCCGGCGTGGTCGTGAAGGAGTTATGCCCCGGGCCGTACTGGCCGGTGACCTCGCTGCTGGCGAATACCGGGACCGCCGACTTGCGCCATGCCGCCGGGTCCAGCAGGTCCGCGGTTTCGCTGGCCGTCAGCATGCCCAGCGCGTAGTTGGCGTCGGTGGCGCTGGCCGAATAGGTCATGAACACGCGCCCGTCCCGGGCCAGCACCGCGGGCGCCTCGTTGACGTCGAACTTGATCTTTTCCCAGGCATGCTCGGGCTGCGTCAGGAGCACGGCCGGGCCGGCGATCGACAGCGGCGTGTCCATCCTGGCGATGTACACCGCCGTCATGTGCTTGTCCGCCGCCGGCGGACGCTGGGTCCACACCAGGTAGCGCCGGCCCTTCAGGGCGAAGGTCGTCGCATCCAGCGCGAAGGATTCCCAGCCCGTCCTGAGCTGCCCGCGCTCGGTCCACTGCCCCTCGAGCGGGTTGGCGGACGCGTTCTCCAGCACATACAGGCGGATGTCGAAGGGCTTGTCGCTCGGACCGGCCGTGAAGTAGAGGTACCACTTGCCGTCGATGTGGTGCAGTTCCGGGGCCCAGATATTGCGGCTCATCGGCCCGCTGGCGTGGCGTTGCCATACCACCTTCGCTTCGGCCTTGCCCAATGCGTCCAGCGAACGCGCGCGCCGCAGCTCGATGCGGTCGTATTCGGGTACGGTGGCGGTGTAATAGTAGTAGCCGTCCGCATGCAGGGTGACGTGCGGGTCGGCGCGCTGCTGCACCAGCGGGTTGGCGAATTCGGCGGCGGCCGCCGCGCCGGACAGGAGCAAGGCGCCTGCCAGCGCCAATCGGTATAGGTTCATGCAACCGATGGTACGGAAAGCCCCACCACTTGATCCAATAACTTTTTTATCCGGACCGATACGTTTTTCGTCGCGCCAGCTCGCGGTCGAGGGCATTGGCGAAATTCTGGCGGTCGGCCTGGCTGAAGGCGGCGGGGCCGCCGGTGTCCACGCCGCTGCCGCGCAGCTCTTCCATGAAGGCGCGCATGGTCAGCTGCTGCGCGATGGTGTCCTTGGTGTACCACTCGCCGCGCGGGTTCAGCGGCAGCCCGCCTTTTTCCAGCACCAGCGCCGCCAGCGGAATGTCGCCGGTGACAACGATGTCGCCGGCCTGCACGCGTTCGACGATCTCCGCATCGGCCGCATCGGCGCCGGCCGGCACCTGCAGCGCCCGGACGAAGCGCGAGCCCGGCACGCGGATCAGCTGGTTGGCCACCAGCGTCACGTTCAATTGCAGGCGCTCGGCCACCCGGAACAGGATGTCCTTGATGACGGCGGGACAGGCGTCGGCGTCGACCCAGATGTGCATGAGAAGAATAGGTGGATGCTGGAAACCAGCGGGTGGCCATTGTAGCCGCTCGAAGCCGGAGGCAGCGCCACACCTGGCAATCCCGCCAGCTTGCCAGGAAGCGCCATCCGGTTCATAACAGGGGCGCAGGCCATCCCGGCCACGGCCAACGGAAAGGACGAACATGATCAAGCAAGTCGGCGCCACCGTCATCCTCCCCCGCCACAAGGCAAGCTGCCACTGCGGCGCGGTCGAACTCGAACTCAGCCTGCCGCACGGCATCGTGGACCCGCGACGCTGCGACTGCTCGATCTGCCGCCGCAAGGGCGCGATCGTCGCCTCGGTGCCGCTCTCTGGGCTAAGGCTGGTGACAGGCGCCGAGGTCCTGACCGAATACCGCTTCAACACCATGGCGGCGCGCCATTATTTCTGTTCCGTCTGCGGCATCCATACCCACCACCAGCGCCGTTCGAATCCGGAGGAATACGGCTACAACGTCGGCTGCCTGGAAGGCGTGAATCCCTTCCTGCTGGGCGAGGTGTCGGTGAACGACGGGATCCATCATCCTGCCGACCGTCCTGGCGTCTGAGGCCGCGCGCCCGGCATTAACAAATGGTAACCAAGGTCGGTGTTTGTCCAGGACACGATCTGTTACGCTCCTGACATCACATCCCTCCGATCGGAATCAACATGACAAATAGGCACTGGACCGTCCTGCTGGCGCTGGCCGCCTCGTCCTCCTCCGCCCTCGCCGTCGAAGCGCCCATCCGCAGCGTGACCCTGTACCCGGGCAGCGCCACCGTGGAACGCGTGGTCGAGGTGGCGCCGGGCGCGACCCAGGTCGAGATCACGGGCCTGCTGGCGAACTTCAGTACCGACACCCTGCGCCTGCAGGCGGACGCCGGCATCCAGGTCGGCCAGGTCGTCACGCGCGACCTGGGCCGGGCCGACAGCCCCAGCTCGCGCGCGGCCGAACTGGAAAGCAAGGTGCAGGCGCTGCAGGACCAGATCGCCCTGATCGACGCCGATTCCAAATCGGCCCAGCTGGTCCAGGGCTACCTGGAACGCCTGGGTGGCGGCGAAGCGGGCGCGGGGCGGGCGGCGGCCGGCGATCCGAAAGCGCTGCTCGGCACCCTGGACGCGATCCGCAGGGGCGGCGCCGATGCGCTCGAACGCATGCACAACAACGAGGTGAAGAAGCGCGCCCTGGCCAGGCAGCTCGAGGTCTTCAGGCGCGACCTCGCCAAGCTCCAGGCCAATACCCGCGACAGCCGTGTCATGACCATCGCCGTCGCGGCCAGACAGGCGGGCAAGCTGGTGCTGAGCTACCAGGTCAGCCGCGCCGGCTGGAAGCCGGCCTACCGCGCATCGCTCGACTCGCAGGCCTCGAGCATCGAACTGGAGCGCCTGGCCACGATCTCGCAAAAGACGGGCGAGGACTGGAGCCGGGTCAAGCTGCGCCTGTCGACCGGCCAGCCCAGCCTGTCCGCACAGGCGCCGGATCCGTCGCCGTGGCTGCTGAGCTATCGACCGCCGCAGGTAGTCACCGACATGTCCTACGCGCCCGCCCCTCCGCCGGCGCCGGCGCCGATGGCGGTGGCCGTGTCGGGCTCGCGGATCGCATCTTCCGCCGCCGACAATTACGTGGCGCCGGTGCTCGAGACGCAGGGTAACTTCAGCACCGAATTCGAGGTGCCCGCCAGGGTCGACCTGGCCGCGGACGGCCGCGAGATCTCGGTGGGACTGGGCGCACAAAGCCTGCCGGTGAAGCAGCGCGTGCGCATCGCCCCGCGCAGCAGCGACGAGATCGCGGTGCTGACCGCCGAGGCGGCGCGCCCCGAGGGCGTGTGGCTGCCCGGCCAGGTGCAGCTGCGCCGCGACGGCTCCTATGTCGGCGCCCTGCACTGGGACCCGCAGGCCAGCGAACGCCTGAGCCTCGCCTTCGGACGCGATCCGCTAATGCGCGTCGCCATCGAGCACCGCGACGAGATGTCGGGCCAGACCGGCTTCTTCAAGCGCGACAACGAGAAGCGCATCGCCGACACCTATGTGGTGACCAGCTCGCACCGCCAGCCGGTCGACATCCTGCTGCTGGAGCCGACCCCGGTCAGCCAGTCGGACAAGGTGCACGTCAAGATCGCGCTCGACCCGGAACCGAACATCAAGGACTGGCAGCAGCGGCGCGGCCTGGTGGGCTGGGAGCGCAGCCTGAAGCCGAACGAGACGGCCCGCTTCAAGGTCGATTACACGATCGGGTATCCGAAGGAAGGCAGCGTGCAGGGCCTGCCCTAAGCTGCGGGATCAGGACGCCAGGCGCCGGCTGTAGGCCAGGAACACCTCGTCGCGCACCCAGCCGAGCGACTCGTACAAGGCTTGCGCGGCGTGGTTGGTCCTGGCGGTGGTCAGGTCCATGCGCGCCTTGCCGTCCTGGCGCGCCAGCGCTTCGGCCGCCAGCAGCAGTGCCCGCCCTGCCCCGCCCTTGCGCGCGGCGGGGTCGACGAACAGGTCGTAGAGCACGTAGATGGGCGCCGCTTCCACCGAGCAGAAGCTGGGGTATAGCTGGCAGAAGCCGACGATTTCGCCGGCTTCGTCGAGCGCCGCCAGCAGCTTCGATTCCCCTTTGTGAAAGCGCTCGCCGATGAAGCGCCGGGCCAGCTCGGCATCCGGCGCCTGCTCGTAGAACTGGCGGTACTGGTCGAACAGCTGCGCGATGCGGGGAAGATCGTGGTGCGATGCGGGGCGGGCGGAGATGGACATGTCTGGATCCTGGCCGAAAGCGCGCGATCTTGGCATGCGCGCCGCGTCAATGCAATGCCAAGCGCATGAACATGTCCACTCTCCTACCTAGTCCTTCTTGCGGCGCCGCGCGGCCATCACGCCGGCCATGCACAGCATGGGCAGCAGCAGCGCCATGGTCGACGGCTCCGGCACCTCGGCCACGATCGTGAAGCGGTCGCCCGCGCGCAGGCCGGCGGTATCCAGCACCCAGTCGGTCTGGCCCTGCAGGCCCAGCGGGTTCCCGAAGTGGAACTCGGCCGGTTCGGCCTGGACGAAGCGGATGGCCGCCTTGCCGCTGTCGTGGGTGACGCTGCCCAGGACGCCGAAGGCGGGCGTCACGCTGCCCGCGCCGGCGAAGCCGATGCCCTGCAGGCTGAAGTTGAAGTGCGGGAAAGGCAGGCCGCGCAGGTTCAGCACCATGGCGCTCAGGTGCAAGGGACCGAGCAGGTCTTCCTCTTCCAGCACGAAGTTCAGCGTGGTGCCGGTGAAGTTCTTGAGGTCGAGGTTGAAGGACACCAGGCCCGCCGCGCTGTAGTCGGTGACGGCGTTGTCCGGCGAGCCGGAGCTCGACAGCAGGACAGCGCCCTGGGCGCCGCTGGACAGCATCAGGGCCGCGAAGGCGGCGGCGATCATCTTAATAAAGTGCATGTGAATTCCCCTGTGATGGTGGATGGTGCTTACAGCGGACCCTTGGCCCACGGACCCGAAATCGCGAAGGTCACGCCCGGGGTCTGGATGTTGACGAAGAGGTAGCGGCCGCTCGGGTCGAAGCAGGCGCCGGCGAACTCGTTGGCGCGCCGGTCGCCCGCGAGCGAGGCCAGCTTGCCAGCGCCCTGCAGCTGGGCTTCGCTCAGGTTGATGTTGTTCTTGGCGAAGATGTAGGCGTCGCCCTGGCCGGTGAGGCCCATCAGGCGCTGGCCGAAGCCGTACATGTCGGTGGCGGCGGTCGAGGCGTCTTCGCAGATCAGGATCGCGTTGCGCGGGCTGACGGTCAGGTTGTCGCCCATGTTGCCCACCAGCGGGCTCGGGCTCGAGTAGATGCAGGTAAGGACTTGCGTGGCCAGGTCGAGTTCCCAGATCGAGCCGCGCTGCACGGCGCCGCCCGAGGTGTCCATCACGTACATCTTGCCTTGCGCGTACCAGATGCCTTCGCCGCGGTTCATGCGCGCCGCGCCCTGCAGCCAGCCCTGCACGAAGGGACCGGCGGCATTGGTGATGGTCACGCCGGAAGGGCCGGTGGCGTTGCCGCGGTTGGCGTCCGGATTGGCGATCGGCACCCACTCCAGCTCGTAGCTCGCGTTCACCGGCGCCACCGCCAGGTTGGCGTTCTGGATGCCGCGCACGCGCGCCATCTGCAGGATGCCGCCGCGCGCCAGCGAGCCCGGCGCACCGGTGCGGATGTCCGGCACATAGCGGTAGAAGCCCGACTTGCCGCCCGCATCCTCGGTCTGGTAGACGAAGCCGGTGGCCGGGTCGACGGCGGCGGCTTCGTGGGCGAAGCGGCCCATGCCGATGATGGGCTGGCCGGTCGTCTGCGCCGGGTCGGCCGTGACTTCGAACACATAGCCGTGCTTCCTGCCCGAAACGCTGACGGCGTCCGAGCCGACTTCCTCGCAGGTCAGCCAGGTGCCCCAGGGAGTGATGCCGCCGGCGCAGTTGGTCTGGGTGCCGCCCAGGCTCGGCGTCATGCCGACCCAGTTCCCGTCGCGGAACAGCAGGTTGGTGGTGCCGCCGCCGAAGACGTTGTCCGAGCTGCCGTTGAGCTTGCCGCCATCGTAGACGCCGACCGCATTGATGAAGTTGCCGGCGCCGGTGCCGCCGATCTCATGGTTACGCACCAGCACCATTTCGGTGCTGCGGCCGACCTTGCGCGTCAGAACCACGCCCATGCCGTCGTGGCCGCCCGGGCAGGCGTGGCCGTCGGTCATCGTGTCGCCGCGCCAGCCGAAGCTCTTGTAGCTGAAGCCCGCCGGCAGCTGCAGCAGCGGCAGGCCGGTGCTCAAGTCCTTCACCGGCGCGATCGGGCCATAGGGGCTGTCGACCAGCGCGGTGGAACCGTTGGCGGCCAGCGCTTGCTGGGCCTGCATGGCGGCGAACGCGCCGACGAAGGGCAGCGCGGAAGCACCGGCCAGGCCCTTGAGCAGATTGCGTCGCGACGGCGACAATTCTTTGTCAGTCATTGATCCTCTCCATCTTTGTGCATGCCTTCCGTCCCCACCCCCATGGCGCGGACCGATGCATTTAAACAAACAAAAATGTCGGTTCGATGACAACTAAAATGCAATATCGCCGTATCCGGTGAAGCGAGGATCCGCTGCCCTCCGGCCTCGACGAGAAGCACTCAGCAGCGCTTGGATCCTGTCACCCAGGCGTTGCGGGTGTGCTCCAGCAATGCGCCGGCAGGATGCCGACGACAAGGAGCCAAGTCCCACGCTGCTTGATCAACACCCGCATATCGCCTGTCAGGCTTTTATGGCCCTCGACCGCGTGTTCTTGGAATATTGCGAGATAAACATCTGCAGCAGGCATATGCAATTTACATTGTGGAAATTTAATAGTTTATAGCCGCCGACTTTGAGTAAAATCAGGATGCCTCGACAAGTTCATGGGCTGAACTACATGAAGCACAATGACGAGAGAACCAATGCCGGAGCGCTATTGACAATATCTCCGGACGAAGTACGAATCGAGAAATCGTTTTAGCCATAACAAAGCATAATCGCTGCTTATCATGAAAAAATCCTTGGTTTTCATGGCGCTTGCCTTTGAAATCTCATTGGTCCACGCCGAAAAAGCAACCCAGGTGTACTTCGATAACGGCGAGTTGAACTACGTCGGGGAGATTTCGCAGGAAGCCAACAAAGAAGTCTTCGATCTGTTCGCATCCCTCGACAACAAACCGACACGGCTTTCGATACGCAGCCCCGGCGGCCCCACCGATCCGGGTATTGCGCTTGGGACTTGGGTTCATAAACATGGATTAACTGTAAAAGTCCTGGAATTCTGTTTTTCTTCCTGCGCGAACTATGTCTTTACGGCCGCCCCGAAGAAGATCGTCAGCAATTTTGCAGTGATAGGATTCCATGGTGGGCTCAGCAGCAAGAGTTTCAAGCTTGATGCAGAGCAGGAAGCCATCTTCGCTGCGATGCCAAAAGAAGAGCAGATGGCCGCCCGCAAGCAGCTGGACGATGAAATCAAGAAAATGGTAGCCAGCAAAGAGCAAGAGGAACGGGATTTTTTTCGCTGATCAAAGTCGATCAACGCATTACCACTCTCGGGCAAACACCCTATTATTCGCAACGCTTTGGGAAGGACGAGAAGAGCCTGGGTTGGACCTTCTCTGTCGACGGCTTCAAAAAACTCGGGGTATCGAATATTCGCGTGGTTAATCCGCCCTGGCAGCCCAGGTTCATCAGTTCGGATTTCACGGTACACCAAATTAATCCCAAGTAAGCAATCTGCCGGCTTCGCTACCTGCGGGGTCGCGATGTGGCGCACCAGGCTCCCATCCTTCCGCCTCTCTCAAGAGCGTTCCCTCCGCCTCACGGCGCCGGTATATCCTATTCCCTTCGTCGATCAACTAACAGATATAGAACTCCGCCTATAACGCTGCAGTCCCAGCGATATGACGGGGCACGCTCTACGCCCTTCCACACTGGTGTTTGGCAAGCCTTGCTCATCCGCTCCTGCGCCGCGCCGCCTGCCCGCACCTGCGGCAAAAGCTTTAGAATCGCTGTCTTCTGCTCAACAGTTCTTGCTCGACAAGACGCGATCCCTCCATGAACAAGCTGGCGCTTTATTTTCGCCTGGTCCGGGCCGACAAGCCGATCGGCATCCTCCTGCTGCTGTGGCCTACCCTGTGGGCGCTGTGGATGGCGTCCGGCGGCGTGCCGGACATGCTGGTGCTGGCGATCTTTGTGCTCGGTACGGCCCTGATGCGTTCGGCCGGCTGCGCCATCAACGACTACGCCGACCGCGACTTCGACCGCCACGTCAAGCGCACCGTCGACCGCCCCCTCACCAGCGGCAAGATCCGCGGCTGGGAGGCGGTGATGGTGGCGCTGGTGCTGTCCCTGATCGCCTTCCTGCTGATCCAGCCGCTCAATACCCTGACCAAGCAGCTGTCGGTGGTGGCGCTGGTGGTGGCCGGCACCTATCCCTACTTCAAGCGCTTCTTCGCCATCCCCCAGGCCTACCTGGGCATCGCCTTCGGCTTCGGCATCCCGATGGCCTTCGCCGCCGTGCAGGGCCAGGTGCCGGCTGTGGCCTGGTGGCTGCTGGTGGCGAACGTGTTCTGGGCGGTGGCCTACGACACCGAGTACGCGATGGTCGACCGCGACGACGACCTCAGGATCGGCATCCGCACCTCGGCCATCACCTTCGGCCGCTTCGACGTGGCCGCCGTGATGCTGTGCTACGGCGCCGCGCTGGCGATCGACCTGGTGTGCGGCTGGTATCTCGGCCTGCGCTGGTGGTTCGTGGCCGGCGTGGCCGTGGCGGCCGCGCTGGCGCTCTACCACTACACCCTGATCCGCGAGCGCGAGCGCATGGCCTGCTTCAAGGCCTTCCGCCACAACAACTGGCTGGGCGCCGCCTTGTTCAGCGGTGTCGCGCTCGACTATGCATTCAGGTAATATTGTCCAAAAGGCATTCATTCAACCAAGCAAAGAGGCTTACCATGATTGACAAGATCCCTACCCAAACCGGTACCCGCGAACAACTGGTCACCGACCTGAAGACCGTGATCCATGACGCCGAAGCCTGGCTGCGCAACGGCGGCGCCCTGGGCGGCGAGGAGCTCAAGGCCAAGTTCGAAACGACCCTGGCCAGCGCCAAGGCCGGCCTGGCCCACTACCAGGAAACCGTGGTCGACGCCGCCAAGGCGACCGACGAGTACGTCAAGGAAAACCCATGGAAATCGGTGGGCCTGGGCGCGGCGGTCGGCGTCGTGGTCGGCATGCTGATCGCCCGTAAGTAATGAGTATTTCCGCAGCCGTAGGCCGGATCGGGACCACCGTGCTGGCCATGGCGCGCACGCGCCTCGAGCTGGCCGCGGTCGAGCTGCAAGAGGAAACCCAGCGCCTGTTCGGCTACCTCGCCTGGGCGCTGGCCGCCGCGGTGCTGGCGCTGGGCGCCCTGGCGCTGGCCGTGCTGTTCGTGCTGGTGCTGTTCTGGGACACCCACCGCCTGCTGGCGGTGGGCGGCATGACGCTGCTGTTCGCGCTGGGCTGCGGCTTCGCGGTCATGAAGCTGCGCGGTGGCCTGGCGGCGCGTCCGCCGCTGCTAGGGGCCACCCTGGCCGAGCTGCGCAAGGACGTCGGGTTGGCGAAAGGAGAGCAGGTCGATGGCTAATGCCCAGGAACTGGCTGCGCGTCGTACGGCACTGGTGGCGGAGTGCGCGGCCCAGCGCGCCGTCGTCGCGCACGAATTCGCGGTACTGAAATCGCCCGAGACGCTGGGGGTGGTGCCGGCTTATGTCAGCGAGCACAAGAAGACCGCGCTGATCGTGGCGGGGGTGGCGGCGGGTTTTCTGGCTACCAAACCCAAGTGGGCGGTTGGCGTGGTGACGGCCGGGGTGTCGCTGTACAAGTTTGCGCAGCGCATGTTGCCGGTGCTGAGGTGGAAGGGGTTTGAGGTGCACTGAAGTTTTGGTGGTCTGCTTGTGAACTTGGGTCCCCGCCTTCGCGGGGATGACGTATCAAAGGGTGGTGGCAGATAACGCTGTCCTAGTCCGCTCCTTCAGCACGTCATTCCCTCCACTGGAGGCAATGACTCCCCGCGGAGGCGGGGACCCAAGTTACCCTCTCTTGCCGGCTCGCCGGCAACACTTCAATCTTTTCCTAGTTCTTCCCCCAGCTCCCGCCCCCGCGCCGCAGCCGCCTTCATCGCTTCCACGATCGCGCCTTTCACGTCCGCAGCCTCCATGCTGGTAATCGCCGCATGCGTCGTCCCGCCCTTCGACGTCACGCGCTGCCGCAGCACTTCGACCGGATCGCCTGACTGCGCCGCCAGCTGCGCCGCGCCGGTGAAGGTGGCCAGCGCCAGCTCCCTGCCCTGCTCGGCGCTCAGGCCCATCTCCAGCGCCGCCTGCTGCATCGCCTCGAGGAAGTAGAACACATAGGCCGGCCCGCTGCCCGACACCGCCGTCACCGGATCGATCTGCGCTTCGTCATCCAGCCACACGGTCTTGCCGACCGCGCGCATCACCTGGTCGGCCGCCTCGCGCTGGGCCGCGTTCACGCCGCCCTGGGCCACCATGCCGGTGATGCCCATGCCGATCAGCGCCGGCGTGTTCGGCATCGAACGCACGATGGCGCCATAGCCGCCCAGCCAGCGCGACAGGTCGGCGATGCGGATGCCGGCCGCGATCGACAGCAGCAGCTGGCCGCTCAGGTGCGGCGCCAGGCTGGCCGCCACCTCGCGCATCTGCTGCGGCTTCACCGCCAGCACCACGACCTGCACGTCCGCCACCTGGGCGTCGATGGCGGGCGCGGTGCTCACGCCGTACTGCTGCGCCAGGCGCGCCAGGGCCTCGGCGTTGGGGTCCACCACATGCAGGCGGCCGGCTTCGGTCAGTTGTCCGGCCAGGCCGGCGATCAGGGCCGTGGCCATGTTGCCGCCGCCGATAAACGCAATCTTCATCTTTGTCCTTGTTTATTCGTAGTGGCGGGCGCCGAAGATGGCGCTGCCGATGCGCACGATGGTCGCGCCTTCCATGATGGCTGCCTGCATGTCGCCCGACATGCCCATCGACAGGGTGTCGAGCGCCAGGCCGTCGGCGCGCAGGCGTTCGGCCAGCACACGCAGGCGCGCGAAGGCTGCGCGCTGCAGCGCCGGGTCGGTCTCCGGTTCCGGGATCGCCATCAAGCCGCGCAGGCGCAGGTTCGGCAGCTGCGCGACCTGGCGCGCCAGCTCGGGCGTCTCGTCCTCGTGCGCGCCGCTCTTGCTGGCTTCGCCGCTGATGTTGACCTGGATGCAGACATTGAGCGGACCGCGTTCCGGCGGCCGCTGCTCGGACAGGCGCTGCGCGATCTTCAGGCGCTCGACCGTGTGCACCCAGTCGAAGCTGGCCGCGATCGGTCTTGTCTTATTGCTCTGGATCGGGCCGATGAAATGCCACTCGACGGCCGCCCCAGGTTGCGCGCGCGCGACGAGATCGATCTTGTCGAGCGCTTCCTGCAGATAGTTTTCGCCGAAGGCCTGCTGCCCCGCCGCCATCGCTTCCAGTACCGCTTCCGCTGGGAAGGTCTTCGACACGGCCAGCAATTGGATGCTCGAACGAGGCCGGTTTGCCGCCTGCGCAGCGCCCGCGATTGTCGCTTCGACAGCTTGCAAGTTCTCGGCGATTATGGACATAATGATTTTCTATAGGAAATATTTTTCAGTCGTCGCGAAGCGTCCCGCTTCCATACGGCACAGGGATTATAAATGGACATCTCGGAACTCCTCGCCTTCTCGGTCAAGAACAAAGCCTCGGACCTGCACCTCTCGTCCGGCCTGCCGCCGATGATCCGCGTGCACGGCGACGTGCGCCGCATTAACCTGCCCGCGCTGGAGCACAAGGACGTGCACGGCATGATCTATGACATCATGAACGACGGCCAGCGCAAGCAGTACGAGGAAGTGCTGGAGTGCGACTTCTCGTTCGCGATTCCCGGCCTGGCGCGCTTCCGCGTCAACGCCTTCAACCAGGAACGCGGCGCCGCCGCGGTGCTGCGGACGATTCCCTCCAAGATCCTGTCGCTGGAAGAACTGAACGCGCCGAAGATCTTCGCCGAGCTGGCGCTCAAGCCGCGCGGCCTGGTGCTGGTGACCGGTCCGACCGGTTCGGGCAAGTCGACCACCCTGGCGGCGATGGTCAACCACCTGAACGAAAACGAGCTCGGTCACATCCTCACCATCGAGGACCCGATCGAATTCGTGCACGAACCGAAGAAGTGCCTGATCAACCAGCGCGAAGTCGGCCCGCACACCCTGTCCTTCAACAACGCGCTGCGCTCGGCGCTGCGCGAAGACCCGGACGCGATCCTGGTGGGCGAGCTGCGCGACCTGGAAACCATCCGCCTGGCGCTGTCGGCGGCCGAGACCGGCCACCTGGTGTTCGGCACCCTGCACACCTCGTCGGCCGCCAAGACCATCGACCGTATCGTCGACGTGTTCCCGGCCGAGGAAAAAGAAATGGTGCGCGCGATGCTGTCCGAATCGCTGCAGGCCGTGATCTCGCAGACCCTGCTCAAGACCAAGGACGGCTCGGGCCGCGTGGCCGCGCACGAGATCATGCTCGGCACCCCGGCGATCCGCAACCTGATCCGCGAAGCGAAGATCGCGCAGATGTACTCGGCGATCCAGACCGGCAGCAGCGTCGGCATGCAGACCCTGGACCAGAACCTGACCGACCTGGTGCGCCGCAACGTGATCTCCAGCGCCGCGGCCCGCGCCGCCGCGAAGATTCCGGAAAACTTCCCAGGCTAAGGAGTGGCGATGGAACGCGACCAGGCATCCAAATTCATGTTCGACCTGCTGCGCCTGATGACGGCGAAAGGCGGCTCGGACCTGTTCATCACGGCCGGCTTCCCGCCGGCGATGAAGATCGACGGCAAGATGACGCCGGTGTCGAACCAGGCGCTGAGCGGCACGCACACCGCCGACCTGGCCCGCGCCATCATGAACGACAAGCAGGCGGCCGGCTTCGAGCTGACCAAGGAATCGAATTTCGCGATCAGCCCGGGCGACCTGGGGCGCTTCCGCGTCTCGGCCTTCATGCAGATGGGCGCCGTGGGCATGGTGCTGCGCGTGATCACGACCACCATCCCCAAGTTCGAGGACCTCGACCTGCCGGAGACCCTGAAGGACGTGATCATGACCAAGCGCGGCCTGGTCATCATGGTGGGCGCTACCGGTTCGGGCAAATCGACGACCCTGGCGGCGATGGTGGGCTACCGCAACGAGAACAGCTACGGCCACATCATCACCATCGAAGACCCGGTGGAGTTCGTGCACCCGCACCGTAACTGCGTGATCACCCAGCGCGAGGTGGGCGTGGACACCGACAGCTTCGAGGCCGCGCTCAAGAACTCGCTGCGCCAGGCGCCGGACGTGATCCAGATCGGCGAGATCCGCGACCGCGAGACCATGGAACACGCGATCGCCTTCGCCGAGACCGGCCACCTGTGCCTGGCCACCCTGCACGCCAACAGCGCCAACCAGGCGCTCGACCGCATCATCAACTTCTTCCCGGAAGAGCGCCGCCAGCAGCTGCTGATGGACCTGTCGCTCAACATGAAGGGCCTGATCTCGCAGCGCCTGATTCCGAAGAAGGAAGCCAAGGGCCGCGTGGTGGCGATGGAGATCCTGCTGAATTCCCCGCTGATCTCGGACCTGATCTTCAAGGGCGACGTCCATGAGATCAAGGAGATCATGAAGAAGTCGCGCGAGCTGGGCATGCAGACCTTCGACCAGGCGCTGTTCGACCTCTACGAGGCGGACAAGATCACCTACGAGGATGCGCTGCGCAATGCGGATTCGGTGAACGACCTGCGGCTGAACATCAAGCTCAATAGCAAGCATGCGAAGGAGCGGGATTTTTCGGCGGGGACGGAATCGCTTGGTCTGGTTTGATACCGTCGCTGCTCGAGGATGGTCAACCTGGGTCCCCGCCTTCGCGGGGATGACCTTCAAGAGCAGCAGTCCGTCACAGTCGTCGTAGTCCGCTACCTCTACACGTCATCCCCGCGCAGGCGGGGACCCAAGTTTGCCCGAACCGCCCCAAAGCAAACATTCCCCCCGTGTCATACACTCCCTCTTTTAAAACAAGATGGAGACGACCATGACCGCCCACGATTTCCAGGCCACCTCCCTGGACGGACAGCCCGTCGACCTCGCCGCTTACCGCGGCAAGGTCATGCTCATCGTAAACACCGCCAGCGCCTGCGGCTTCACCCCCCAATACAAGGGCCTGGAAGAGCTGCACCGCCGCTACGCCGGCCAGGGCCTGGCCGTGCTGGGCTTCCCCTGTAACCAGTTCGGCAAGCAGGAACCGGGCAGCGAAGCGGAGATCGGCGCCTTCTGCGAGAAGAACTACGGCGTCAGCTTCCCGATGTTCGCCAAGATCGAGGTCAACGGCGACAACGCCCACCCGCTCTACAAGCACTTGAAGGGCGAAGCCCCCGGCGTGCTGGGCACCGAGGGCATCAAGTGGAACTTCACCAAATTCCTGGTCGGCAAGGACGGCAAGGTGGTCAAGCGCTACGCGCCGCAGACCAAACCGGAAGAGATCAGCGGGGATATCGAGAAGCTGCTGGCCGCGGCAACCTGATCGCCGCTATCACCCGACCGTGAAACCGGGTGGCGAGCCAACACATCGCAAGGGCACGGCGCGGGCGCTCCCCCGTTCGCGAACATGCGTTTGCGAACGCGGAGCGCTGTCGATGACGACGGACTTTGTGAAACTGATCTTTTCTTCAAAAATTGTTTCATAGCTGACGCGCAGATAAATCGCCTGCTGGTTGTAAGCGATTGTCAGACCCGACGGGACACCTTTGGAGTCCGCGAGATGCACGGGAGTGTTGTCGAAATCGAGACCGCCACCGGTAATGCAGTCGCTGCCAATGATTTTCTCGACGCTGCGGAGAGGAGCCAGCGGCCATCCCCATCCGGCACCGGCAGAAATATTGATCTTTTGATCCGCCAAGATCTTCATGGTGTAACTCTTCGGGAACGAAAAAGGCTTGAGCGATGCGATTGTCGCTCCCGTCTCCTTGTTCAAGGCGTCGACCTGGACATTCAAGGCGGGCAGTTTCGACCTGTTCGACAGATGCACGGTCAGGTAAGGTTCGCCGTCGCCGAACCATTTTGTCCACTCGATGCCGGTAAGCTCAAGCACGGTGGGATTCTCGGCCATTAACAGGGCCTCCCGCTTCCTTTCCAGCGAATTCAGCTTCGACGATACCGGACGCTTCACCTGGTAGTTGTTGTAGTAATTGATCGTACCCGCGTTATGCCCGATCGCAGGGCTTTGGGCGCCGGATGAGGTCTGTGCTGGCGCGCCGTTTGCGGCCATACACAAGAAAGCAGTTGCAATGCTGCTCATTGTCTTTACCTTCATCGCTGCTCCTTCGGCGCGGACGTGTAGTTGATGGCGCCGCCGCTCATGCTGCCGATTGCCGGGCTCTGGTCGCCAGTGGTGCTTTGCGAGCCGTTGACAACGATATCGGGGGCAGGTGCGGGGGGAGGCGCGAGCTGTACTGGCGCAGCTTGCTTGATGGGCTCAGGACGGCTGTACGTCAACGCCAGCAGAGCAATGAGCAAGGTGCTCGTGAGGCCAGCCAAGTAGATCCATAAGGGCTTCTTTCTTTCCTTATGGATCCCCATGGCTCGGTAAGTGAGGAAACAGATGACCAGAAGCGCCAGCGCAATCAGGCCAAGATGATCCTTCGCGGCCGCGGTGATGATTGCGGCCCAATGCTTGAGTGGTTCGTCAGACATTCGATCTTTCGTTTGCAAGTTTCCGCCAAAGCGGTCCGGCGCAGGATAATGCCAGAACGCAGTGCTGCAAAACGCTCGAATAATCACCGCCGCATCGAATTTTGCGGTTTATTTCCGATCCTGCGGCGAGAAGCGGATCGCCTGCCCCCCGCCCGGCGCCAGCTTCAGCTGCAGCGTGTCGCCCGACGTGACGGTCCTGGTCTCGGTCACCAGGTCGAAGCGCCGCTCGGTGCGGTAGTCGGCCCCGTCGCCGTCGCGGTAGATCTCGGCCGTGTAGCGCTTGCCCTGCTCCAGGAAGCCCAGCGGCAGCACCAGGGAGCGCGCCTGGCCGTCGGTGACGGCGCCCAGGTACCAGTCCTGCGAACCCCTGGCCTTGCGCGCGATCGTCACGAACTCGCCCACTTCGCCATTCAGGACACGCGTATCGGCCCAGTCGGTCGGCACGTCGCGGATGAACTTGAAGGCCGCCGGGTACTTCTCGTAGTTCTCCGGCAAGTCAGCCGCCATCACCAGCGGCGAATAGATCACCACGAAGTTGGCCAGCTGCTTGGCCTGGGTCGAGTTGAACACCTTTCCGTCCGCCCCCACCAGGTTCACCACGCCCGGTGTATAGTCCATCGGCCCGCTCAGCATGCGGGTGAACACCAGCTTGGCCTCGTGGTCGACGCTGTTGGGCGGGTTGCCCCAGGCGTTGTACTCGACACCGCGCGCACCTTCGCGCGTCATCCAGTTCGGATAGGTGCGGCGCAGGCCGGTGTCCTTGACCGGTTCATGGGTGTCGATGGCGATGCGGTACTTGGCGGCTTCCGTCACCGCCTTCAGGAAGTGGCGCACGCCGTCCTGCGAATCGTAGTGGCCGTAGCGCGGCTTGCCGTCGCGGCCCGTGAACAGGGCGCTGCCCGCCTCGTGCACATAGCCCGACTTGACGCTGTCGACGCCGTGCTTGGCATACAGCTTGTAGGCCGCGTCCATCTGCTTTTCGTAGGCCGGCACGTTGGCGCCGGTCTCGTGGTGGCCGATCAGGCGCACGCCCTTCGATTTCGCGTAGGCGGCCAGGCCGGGCAGGTCGAAGTCGGGATAGGATCTGGTGAAGCTGAAGTCCGCGCCGCCATGGCCCCAGTCGCTTTCCCAACCCTGGTTCCAGCCCTCGACCAGCACGCCGCGGAAGCCGTTCTTCGCGGCGAAGTCGATGTAGCGCTTCGTATTGGCGGTGTTGGCGGCATGCTTGGGACCGGCGTTCCAGGTACCGCTCTGCAGGTGCATTTCCCACCACACGCCGACGAACTTCGACGGCTTGACCCAGGAGACGTCGCCCAGCTTGTTCGGTTCGTTCAGGTTGAGGATCAGGTCCGACATGGCCAGGCCGGCCGCGCTGTCGGCGATCTGCACCGTGCGCCAGGGCGTGGTGAAGGCGCCCTGCCTCACCACGGCCGGGCCGTAGGACGAGGGCGCGAGCATGGCGCGCAGCTTCTGGCCGTCGACCTTGCGCAGCCACATGGAGGCGTAGTCGACCAGCGCCGCTTCGTGGAAGGCGATATGGGTGCCGTCGTCCAGGCGCAGCGTCAATGGCGTGTTGGCGATGCCGATTTCCTTCAGCGGCGCCTTGCGCACCTCTTCTTCCAGCCCGGGCAGCTCGCCGGCCGGAATCCACCAGGCGGTGGCCGGCTGGGCAACCGTGAATTCGGTCAGCTCGTCGAGGATCTCGACATTGCGCAGCTGGGGCTGGGCCGGGAATTCGTAGCGGAAGCCGATGCCGTCGTCGTAGATGCGGAACACGATGTCGAGGCGGCGATTGCCCTTGTTCTTCTGCTCGACCGCGACGCGCAGTTCGCGGTAGCGGTTGCGCACGAACTGGCGCTCGCCCCAGGGCTGTTCCCAGGTGCCGTCATGCTCGCTGAGCTTCTGTTCGCGCAGGCTGAAGCCGCCGTCGAGTTTTTGCGCATTGGCCAGGTTGAAGCCGAGGCGCGACAGGCCAATGACTTCCTTGCCGCGCCGCTTGACCGTATAGCCGAGCTTGCCCCCGCCGTCGACCTGTACCTCGACGCCGATCAGCTGGTCGGGCGATGTGGCGCTGGCGATGAGCTGTTGCGCCCATGCGGGCAGGCCGAGCGTGAAGGAAGCCGCCAGGATGGCGGCGATGCGGCGCAGGTGCATGCGGTAGTCTCCAGTTCTTATTCGATGAAGTAGCAAAACTACCTGTCCTTAGGTAGATGTGCTTCGATGATAAGACAAAAGGTGTAACTCAACTACCAACACAAGGGAGAGCGTTGCTTTATCGTGTCTTTACTTCGGCCACCGGATGGGTGGTACAGCCACGGTGGACGTTTTCCAGGAAGCGCACCGCTTCCTCCAGCGTCAGGCCGGCGGGCAGCAGCTGCGTGAGCGCGGCTTCCTGGCTGGCGCGGTCGACGCCGAAGGCGACCGCGCGCGAAACCTCGCGCGCGCGCTTGCCGTCGCTGTTGTACAGGGCGTCGTACACGCCGATTTCTTCCCACAAGGGCACGAAGCCGGGACTGGTGCTGTCCTCGAAGACGACCGCGGGCGGCATGCCTTCGTCCTCGCGCAGGAGCTGGAACACAAAACTCATCATCGCATCCTTTCGAAACAGCGCGCGATGCTACCACTCTTCATGCCAGGGCGCGGTCGAGCAGTTCGATCCAGTGCGTGACCGGGGTGTCGGTGCCGGACTGCAGATGGGTCAGGCAGCCGATGTTGGCGGAGACGATCTCCTCGGCCCCCGTGGCCGCCAGGCTGGCCAGCTTGCGGTCGCGCAGTTCGTGCGCGATCTCGGGGTGCAGCACCGAATAGGTGCCGGCCGAGCCGCAGCACAGGTGGTTGTCGCCGCACAGCACCACGTCGACGCCGGCCGCGTGCAGCACGCCCTCGACCTTGCCGCGGATCTGCTGGCCATGCTGCAGAGTGCAAGGCGGGTGGTAGGCCACGCGCTTGCCGATGCGGCCTTTGAGCTTTGCCGCCAGCTCGTCCTGGAAGGGCGGCAGGATCTCGGACAGGTCCTTGGTCAGCGCCGAGATGCGCTGCGCCTTGGCCGCATAGGCCGCGTCGTGCGCCAGCAGGTGGCCGTATTCCTTGACCGTGACGCCGCAGCCCGAGGCGGTCATGACGATGGCCTCCACCTGCTCCATCTGCTCCACATAGGGCCACCAGGCGTCGATGTTGCGCCGCATGTCGTCCAGGCCGCCGGCCTGGTCGTTCAGGTGGTAGCGCACCGCGCCGCAGCAGCCGGCCTTCGGTGCTTTGATGAGCTGGACTCCAAGTGCGTCGAGCACGCGCGCGGTGGCCGCGTTGATGTTGGGCGCCATCGCGGGCTGCACGCAGCCGTCCAGCACCAGCATCTTGCGCGCATGCGTGCGCGTCGGCCAGCGCCCTGCTCCGCGCGCCGGCTGCAGCTTGTCCTGCAGGTCTCTCGACAGCAGCGGCCGGGCCAGTTGCCCCGCCTTGAAAGCGGGCGTGAACAGGCTGGTGCGCGGCAGGAATTCCTTGAGCGTGGTGCGCTTGATGCGGTCCTGCAGCGGACGCGCCACGCGTTCCTCGACCACACGGCGGCCGATGTCGACCAGGCGGCCATACTTCACGCCCGAAGGACAGGTGGTTTCGCAGTTGCGGCAGGTAAGGCAGCGGTCCAGGTGCAGCTGGGTCTTGCGGGTGGGCTCGGCCCCTTCCAGCACCTGCTTGATCAGGTAGATGCGGCCGCGCGGGCCATCGAGCTCGTCGCCCAGCAGCTGGTAGGTCGGGCAGGTGGCGGTGCAGAAGCCGCAATGCACGCAGGCGCGCAGGATCGCTTCGGCTTCGTCGCCATCGCGCGTGCCCTTGATGAAATCGGCGAGATTGGTTTGCATGGCTTAGTACATCCGTCCCGGGTTGAACACGTTCGACGGATCGAAAGAGGCCTTCAGGCGTTCGTGGATCCGGGCCAGCGCCGGCTGCAGGGGCTGGAACACGCCCACTCCCTTGTCGCCGCCGCGGAACAGGGTGGCGTGGCCGCCGCAGGCGCTCACGGTACGGCGGATGGACGCGGCAGTGGCGGCATCGCCGTCCGCGCGCAGCCAGCGCTGGGCCCCGCCCCACTCGATCAGTTGGGCGCCGCCGAGCACGATCGCCCCAAGGGTCGGCGGCACCGACAGGCGCCACAAGGCGCCTTCGCCCGCGAAGAAGGGATGGCGCTGTTCGCGCAGGCTGGCCCAGAACGGCCCGCAATCCGGCATCACTTCGCCGCCCAGCGAGCGCACGGCGGCGTCGACCGCCGCCTGGGCGCCGGACAGGCGCAGTGCCAGCACGCCGTCGTGCCAGCAGCTGCTGGCCACCGGCAGCGGCTGGCCGCCCCATTCGTTGAGCTTGCGGATGGCGTCGATCTCGCCCATGCGGAAACGCAGCGTGGTCTCGGCGAAGGGACGCGGCAGCACCTTCACGGACATCTCGAGCAGCACGCCCAAGGTGCCGAGCGAGCCCGCCAGCAGGCGCGAGACGTCGTAGCCGGCCACGTTCTTCATGACCTGGCCGCCGAAGGACAGGACGTCGCCCTTCCCGTCCAGCAGCTTGGCGCCCAGCACGAAGTCGCGCACGGCGCCGCTGGACGAGCGGCGCGGTCCGGACAGGCCGGCCGCGATCGCGCCGCCGAAGGTGGCGTCCTCGCCGAAGTGCGGCGGCTCGAAGGCCAGCATCTGGCTGCGCTCGGCCAGCGCGGCCTCGATCTCGCGCAGCGGCGTGCCGCAGCGCGCGGTGATGACCAGTTCCGTGGGTTCGTAATCGACGATGCCGGCGTGGCCGCGCGTATCGAGGATCTCCCCCTCCAGGCGCTGGCCATACCAGTCCTTGGTGCCGCCGCCGCGGATGCGCAGCGTCCGGCCATGGGCCGCCGCTGCCCGCACGCGTTCCTGTAATTGTTCGATCGACTGCATGGGATGCTCTTAAAAACGCGGTAAATCAGGGAAAGGCAGCGCGCCGCCATGGACGTGCAGCTTGCCGAATTCGGCGCAGCGGTGCGGCGTGGGTATCGCTTTATCCGGATTGAGCAGCATGGGCGGATCGAAGGCGCGCTTGACCTCGAAGAAAGCGTCCAGCTCCTTGCGGCCGAACTGCACGCACATCGAATTGATCTTCTCCATGCCCACCCCGTGTTCGCCGGTGATGGTGCCGCCCACTTCCACGCACAGCGCCAGGATCGCGGCCCCGAATGCCTCGGCGCGCTCGAATTCGCCCGGCTGGTTGGCGTCGAACAAAATCAAGGGGTGCATGTTGCCGTCGCCCGCGTGGAAGACGTTGGCGCAGCGCAGGCCGAAGGTCTGCTCCATGTTTTCGATATCCGACAGCACCCGCGCCAGCTGCTTGCGCGGGATGGTGCCGTCCATGCAGTAGTAGTCCGGCGAGATGCGGCCCGCCGCCGGGAAGGCGTTCTTGCGCCCGGACCAGAAGCGCACCCGCTCGGCCTCGCTCTGCGACACGGCGATGGCGGTAGCGCCCGCGCCCTGCAGCACGGTACTCATGCGCTCGATTTCCTCGGCCACCTCGAGCGCGGTGCCGTCGGCCTCGCACAGCAGGATGGCGGCGGCGTCCAGGTCGTAGCCTGCCTTCACGAAAGGCTCGACCATACGCACCGAGGTGCGGTCCATCATCTCCAGCCCGGCCGGGATGATGCCGGCCGCGATCACGTTGGCGACCGCATTGCCGGCGGTGACCACGTCGTCGAAGGAGGCCATGATGACCTGGGCCACGGCCGGTTTCGGCACCAGCTTGACGGTGACCTCGAGGACGATGCCGAGCATGCCTTCGGAGCCGATGAAGACGGCCAGCAGGTCCAGGCCGGGCGCGTCCAGGCAGTCGCCGCCCAGCTCGACGATCTCGCCATCGATGGTGGCCACGCGCACGCGCAGCACGTTGTGCACGGTCAGGCCATATTTGAGGCAGTGCACGCCGCCCGAGTTCTCGGCCACGTTGCCGCCGATGGTGCAGGCGATCTGCGAGGACGGGTCGGGCGCGTAGTACAGGCCGTAGGGCGCGGCCGCTTCGGAAATCGCCAGGTTGCGCACGCCCGGCTGCACGACGGCGGTGCGCGAATACGCGTCGACGCGCTCGATGCGGTTCATGCGCGCGGTCGAGATCACCACCCCGTCGGCGATCGGCAGCGCCCCTCCCGACAGGCCGGTACCGGCGCCGCGCGGGACGATCGGCACATTGAGTTCGCGGCAGACCTGCAGGATCGCCAGCACCTCGGCTTCGCTGGTCGGCAAGGTCACGATCAGCGGGAGCTGGCGGTAGGCGGCCAGGCCGTCGCATTCGTAGGGGCGGGTGTCTTCGGGATCGGACAGCACGCGGCCTTCGGGAAGCCGCGCACGTAGCGCACTGGCGACCTGCCGGCGTCGTTCGGCGTGAGGAAAGTGGTGGGCGGACATGCTCAGATTGTAAGCACATTTGGCACGTTTTGTCGTATGCTCGGCCTATCGTTTTTTTAACACTCTACATTACACAACATCATGGGCAACCGACTTTCAAAAATCGCGACGCGTACCGGCGACGACGGCAGCACCGGCCTGGGCGACGGCAGCCGCACCGGCAAGGACAGCGCGCGCATCCATGCGCTCGGCGAGGTCGACGAGCTGAACTCGTTCGTCGGCCTGCTGCTGTGCGAGGACATGCCGGCCGAGCTGCGCGAAGAGCTGGTCTCGATCCAGCACGACCTGTTCGACCTGGGCGGCGAGCTGTGCATCCCGGGCTACCAGATGATCAAGGAAGAGCACGTGGCGCGCCTGGACGGCCTGCTCGAGAAGTACAACGCCGACCTGCCGGTCCTGAAGGAATTCATCCTGCCGGCCGGCTCGCGCGCCGCCTCCACGGCCCACGTGTGCCGCACCGTGTGCCGCCGCGCCGAGCGCGCCATCGTGGCGCTGTCCAAGGCCGAGCAGATCCACGCCCACCCGCGTCAATACGTGAACCGCCTGTCGGACCTGATGTTCGTGCTGGCGCGCGTGCTGAACCGCTTCGCCGGCGGCGCGGACGTGCTGTGGCAGCACGAGCGCAAGCGCGGCTGATCGACGATAAACATTCGCCATAAAAATACAGAACGGAGACGGCAGCAGTGGAAGACTTCATCGGAGTGTATGACGGCGCCCTGAGCCCCGAGCAATGCGACGCCCTGGTGGCGCGCTTCGACGCCAGCGACAAGGTGGGCCGCGGGCGCACCGGCATGGGCGTGGACGTGGAAAAGAAGGACAGCTACGACATCACGATCAGCCAGTTCCCCGAATGGAACGACGCGACCGGCATGCTGCTGCAGACCATGTCGCGCCACCTGGAGGACTACATCGACCGCTACCGCATGCTGGTGATGGGATCGCTGTCCCCGTCCCTGGCCCATCCGGAGACCGGCAAGCCGACCGTGTTGTCGATGGAGAACTTCGACCAGGTGGGCAAGCCGCACATCGAGGAGCTGATGCAGACGCTCTACCGCCCGGGCAGCGTCAACCTGCAGAAGTACCTGAAGGGCACGGGCGGCTACCACCACTGGCATTCCGAGATCTACCCGCAGAACGCGTCCTGCGAGACCTTGCACCGGGTGCTGCTGTGGCAGTTCTACCTGAACGACGTGGACGAAGGCGGCGAGACCGAGTTCCTGTACCAGGGGCGCAAGGTAGCGCCGAAGAAGGGCCGCCTGGTGATTGCACCGGCGGGGTTCACGCATACGCACAAGGGGCATGTGCCCAAGAGCGGGGACAAGTATATTGCGACGTCGTGGATTTTGTATCAGCGGGCGGAGACGCTGTTTGGGAAGCCTTGAACAGCCTAGACCGGATTTCTTCCGTTACCTCCAGCACGTCATCCCCGCGCAGGCGGGGACCCAAGTTTGCCAGCGGTGCCGATCAATCCAACCTAGCCGACTTCGGATAAGAACTTAGGTTCCCGCCTTCGCGGGAATGACGGGCGGAGGGTAACACTTAAAGAAACCAAAAAAGGGGTTCCGCTTGCGCAGGAACCCCTTTTTGCATCTGGACGCTTAGTTCTCAGTTATTCACCACCAGCCTCGGCTCCCCACCCGCGAAGCGCTGGCGGATCGACGCCGCAATCCCCTTGGCATCCAGCCCCACCGAGGCGAGCAGCGCCGCCGGATCGCCCTGGTCGATGAACTTGTCCGGCAAGCCCAGCATCAATATCGGCTTGGCCAGGCCTTCCGCCGCCAGCGCTTCCGCGACAGCCGCGCCGGCGCCGCCCATGATGCAGCCCTCTTCCACCGTCACGATGCAGGCGTGGTCCTTCGCCAGGCGCTTGACCAGCTCGACGTCGAGCGGCTTCACGAAGCGCATGTTGGCAACCGTGGCGTTCAGTTCCTCGCCGGCCGCCAGGCTCGGCGCCACCATCGAGCCGAAGGCCAGGATCGCGATGTCCTTGCCTTCGCGGCGCACCACGCCCTTGCCGATCTCGATCGAGGTCAGCTCGGGCTGGATCGCCGCGCCCACGCCCGCGCCGCGCGGATAGCGCACCGCGGCCGGGCCCGGGAAGTGGTAGGCGGTGGTCAGCATCTGGCGGCACTCGTTCTCGTCCGAGGCGGCCATCACCACCATGTTCGGGATGCAGCGCAGGTAGGCCAGGTCGTAGTTGCCGGCGTGGGTCGCGCCGTCGGCGCCCACCAGGCCCGCGCGGTCGAGCGCGAAGGTCACGTCCAGGTTCTGCAGCGCCACGTCGTGGATCAGCTGGTCGTAGGCGCGCTGCAGGAAGGTCGAGTAGATCGCCACGACCGGCTTCAGGCCTTCGGTGGCGATGCCGGCGGCGAAGGTCACCGAGTGCTGCTCGGCGATGCCGACGTCGAAGTAGCGCGCCGGGTATTCCTGGTGGAAGCGCACCATGCCCGAGCCTTCGCGCATCGCCGGCGTGATGCCGACCAGGCGCTTGTCCACGGCCGCCATGTCGCACAGCCAGTTGCCGAACACTTCGGTGTAGGTGATCTTGCTCGGCGCGCCGGACGGCTTGATGCCCTCGAGCGGGTTGAACTTGCCGGTGCCGTGGTACAGGATCGGCTCGGCCTCGGCCAGCTTGTAGCCCTGGCCCTTCTTGGTCACCACGTGCAGGAACTGCGGGCCCTTGAGCTTCTTGATGTTCTCCAGGGTCGGGATCAGGGACTCCAGGTCGTGGCCGTCGATCGGGCCGATGTAGTTGAAGCCGAATTCCTCGAACATCGTGGCCGGGACCACCATGCCCTTGGCATGTTCCTCGAGCTTGCGCGCCAGGTCCAGCATCGGCGCCGGCAGCACGCTGCGGCCGACGTTCTTGGCGGCGGCATAGAACTGGCCGCTCATCAGGCGCGCCAGGTAGCGGTTCAGCGCCCCCACCGGCGGCGAGATCGACATGTCGTTGTCGTTCAGGATCACCAGCAGGTTGATGTCGTCTTCCACGCCCGCGTTGTTCAGGGCCTCGAAGGCCATGCCGGCGGTCATGGAGCCGTCGCCGATCACGGCGATCGCGTGGCGGTCCTCGCCCTTCAGCTTGGCCGCCTGGGCCATGCCCAGGGCCGCCGAGATCGAGGTCGACGAGTGGGCGGTGCCGAAGGTGTCGTACTCGCTCTCGTCGCGCTTCGGGAAGCCCGACAGGCCGTTCAGCTGGCGCAGGCTGGGCATGCGCTCGCGGCGGCCGGTCAGGATCTTGTGCGAATAGGTCTGGTGGCCCACGTCCCACACGATGCGGTCGCGCGGGGTGTTGAACACGTAGTGCAGCGCGATGGTCAGCTCGACCGTGCCCAGGTTGGACGACAGGTGGCCGCCGGTCTTCGAGACCGAGTCGAGCAGGAACTGGCGCAGTTCGTGGGCGAGCGGCGTCAGCTGCGTGCGCGGTAGCTGGCGCAGGTCGGACGGGTCGTTGATGGTTTCTAGCAGTTTCATTTAGGCCTTCCGCTGCACGATCAGGTCCGCGAGTTCGCGCAGCCGCAGTGCTTGTTCTCCGAATGGCGCCAGCGCCTCATGCGCTTCGCGCCGCAATTGCTCGGCCAGGGCCCGCGACGGCTCCAGCCCGAGGATCGACACATAGGTCGGCTTGTTGTCGGCGGCATCCTTGCCGGCGGTCTTGCCGAGGGTGGCCGAATCGGCCGTCGCGTCCAGCACGTCGTCGACCACCTGGAAGGCCAGGCCGATCGCCTTCGAATAGGTGGCCAGCGCTTCCAGCTCGCGCGGCTCCAGGTCGCGGCCCGCCATGGCGCCCAGGATCACCGAGACGCGCAGCATGGCGCCGGTCTTGAGCTGGTGCATGCGCTCGAGTTCCTCGCGCGTGAGCGCCAGGCCGACGCTGTCCAGATCGATCGCCTGGCCGCCGCACATGCCGGCCGAACCCGCGGCTTCGGCCAGCAGGCGCAGCATGCCCACCAGGCGGGCCGGCGGCAGGGTGTCGGCTTCGGCCAGCACCTGGAAGGCCTGGGCCTGGAGGGCGTCGCCGACCAGCAGCGCGGTCGCTTCGTCGTAGGCCACGTGGACCGTCGGCTTGCCGCGGCGCAGGGCGTCGTCGTCCATGCAGGGCATGTCGTCGTGGACCAGCGAATACACGTGGATCATCTCCACCGCGGCGGCCACGCGCGCCAGCGCGCGGCGGTCGGCGCCGAACAGCGCCCCGCTCGCGTAGGCCAGCAGCGGGCGCACGCGCTTGCCGCCGCCCAGGGCGGTATAGCGCATCGCTTCGTGCAGCTTGTGGGGAACCGAGGCCGCTTCGGGCAGGAAGGTCTCGAGCGCGCGCTCGACGTCCGACTGGACGTCCTGGACCCAGTCCGTGAATGCCAGATCCGTCATTGCGCTCCCTCGTCGCCGTCGCTGGAGAAGGGCTTGAGCATGTCGCCTTCGAGCACCTTGACCTGGGCCTCGACCTTTTCCAGCTGGGCGGCGCAGTATTTCACCAGCTCCGAGCCGCGCGCATAAGCCGCGACCGAGGCTTCCAGCGGCAATTGGCCGGATTCCATCTGGGTGACCAACTGGGCCAGCTCGGCCATGGCTTCCTCGAAGGATGCGGGAGGCGCGGCGGTAGTAGTGTTTGGCATAGAATTGTTTCGTGAAGGCGGCATCAGTTGTGCGCCATGGGTCGGTCCAATCGCGTATTTTAGATCAATCCACCCTCGGACGGGTGTCCGCGTTGCACCATCCGCAACTTGTTTGCATGGCCATATTTTAGCCGACTCCCCCTCTCCCCTCATGAAAACAATGCCTTTCCGGCAATTTTTGTGCACCCATGCACCACATTCCCGCGCCGGCCCAAGACTGTAGAGCTTGTTACACGGTATAATCGCCGGTTCTGTCCGAAATACCGTATTCCTTTTACCAAGATACTGGTCTTTGGATTCTTTCTTCTCTTTGGTACTGCTTAAATTAAAGGGGGGTTGGGATGTCCGATCTGGCTACCCACGCCAAACTGGCGCGTACGTGCGCTCAGCTTCCGGTAAATGTCTACTTTGACGAGGCGCTGCTGCAGCGCGAGATGCAGCAACTGTTTCACAAGGGCCCGCGGTATATCGGTCACGAATTGATGGTGCCGGAAGTCGGCGATTTCGCGACGCTCGCTTCCGAACACGAAGGCCGCATGCTGGTGCGTAACGCCGGCGGCATCGAAGTCCTGTCCAACGTCTGCCGTCACCGCCAGGCGCTGATGTTCAATGGCCGCGGCAACGCGAACAACATCGTGTGCCCGCTGCACCGCTGGACCTACGACCTGAAGGGCCAGCTGATCGGCGCGCCGCATTTCGCGGAAACGCCCTGCCTGAATTTGTCGAAGACGCCGCTGCAGAACTGGAACGGCCTGCTGTTCGAGCAGAACGGCTACGACGTGATGGACAAGCTGAAGCACATGGAGGTGACCAAGGACCTCGACTTCAGCGGCTACATGTTCGACCACGTCGAGATCCACGAGTGCGACTACAACTGGAAGACCTTCATCGAGGTCTACCTGGAGGATTACCACGTCGAGCCTTTCCATCCGGGCCTGGGCAACTTCGTCTCGTGCGACGACCTGAAGTGGGAATTCGGCCGCGACTACAGCGTGCAGACCGTGGGCGTGAACCGCGCCCTGCAGAAGGCCGGCTCGCCCGCCTATAAAAAATGGCAGGAACAGGTCCTGAAGTTCAACAACGGCCAGCCGCCGAAGTACGGCGCCATCTGGCTGACCCTGTATCCGAACATCATGGTCGAGTGGTATCCGAACGTGCTGGTGGTGTCGACCCTGTGGCCGGTCGGTCCGCAGAAGACCCGCAACGTTGTCGAGTTCTACTACCCCGAGGAGTTCGTGCTGTTCGAGCGCGGGTTCGTCGAAGCCGAGCGCGCCGCCTACATGGAAACCGCGGTCGAGGACGACGAGATCGCGCTGCGCATGGATGCGGGCCGCAAGATCCTGATGAACCGCGGCGTCAACGAAGTCGGCCCCTACCAGTCGCCGATGGAAGACGGCATGCAGCATTTCCACGAGTGGTACCGCAGCAAGCTGGAGCTGTAAAACTAGGAATGTAATGCCTTCTCTCTGGATGTTGTTCGCCAGCTTCGCGTTCGCCGCCATGGGCGCGGGCGTGAAGCTGGCCTCGGAGTTCTACTCCACCTCCGAACTCCTGATGTACCGCGGCGTGATCGGCACGCTCATGCTGCTGCTGATGGTGCGCCACCAGGGCGGCACCTTCAAGACTCCCTTCCCCAAGGCCCACATCTGGCGCAGCGTCGTCGGGGTCACCTCGCTGTGGCTGTGGTTCTTCGCCATTACCCGCCTGCCGCTGGCCACCGCCGTCACGCTCAACTACATGGCGCCGATCTGGATCGCCGCCTGGATGTTCGCCATGGGCTGGTGGACCGGGACCAAGCACGCCGAATGGCCGCTGGTGCTGGCGATCGCCATGAGCTTCCTCGGCGTGACCCTGGTGCTGCAGCCGGCCGTCGAAAGCAATCAATGGCTGGGCGGCCTGGCCGGCGTGTGCTCCTCGGTGATCTCGGCCATGGCCTACATGCAGGTCCGTAAGCTCGGCCAGATGGGCGAGCCGGAATACCGTGTGGTGTTCTACTTCTCGCTGACCACTACCCTGGCCGGCCTGGCGGGCACGCTGCTGGGCGACGGCCCTCGGGACGCGCTCTTCCATGCGCATACGCCCTACAGTGCTGCCCTGCTGCTGGGGATCGGCTTCTCGGCCCTGCTGGCGCAGATGGCCATGACGCGCGCCTACCGCGTGGGCAAGGTGCTGGTGGTGGCCAACCTGCAGTACACCGGCATCGTGTTCTCCAGCCTGTGGGGCCTGGCGCTGTGGGGCGACCGCTTCAACTGGCATGTGTGGCTGGGCATCGCCGTGATCCTCGCCTCCGGGATCGCCGCGACGTTCTACAATACGCAAAAGACGGCCCGTGGGGCCGTACAGGAAAAGACCGATCCGATCGCCAGCGAAACCTGAGGAGCGCCATGTACAAGACCCTGATCACCGCCGCCGACCTGGCGGCCCACATCGACGACCCGGACTGGATCGTGGTGGACTGCCGCCACGACCTGATGAACCTGACGGCCGGCCGCGAAGGCTATGCCATCGGCCACCTGCCGAACGCGGTGTTCGGCGACATGGAAACCGAGCTGTCGGGGTCCAAATACGGCGCCGATGGTGCGTTCCTGGGCCGCCATCCGCTGCCCGAGAAGGAAGCGCTGGCCGAGCTCCTGCGCGGCTGGGGCGTGAACGACGACTCCCAGGTCGTGGCCTACGACGCGCACGGCGGCATGTACGCCGCGCGCCTGTGGTGGATGCTGCGCTGGCTCGGCCACGAGGCGGTGGCGGTGCTGGACGGCGGCATGGCGGCCTGGCAGTCGCTGGGCAAGCCGCTGACGAGCGACATGCCGGCGCGCGCGCCGGGGCGCTTCACAATCCGCGCGCCCTTCGTGCCGACCGTGAGCGTGCTCGAGGTGATGGAGAACCTGGACAAGGGCGAACGCGTCGTCATCGATGCGCGCGCGGCGGACCGCTTCCGCGGCGAGAACGAGACTATCGATCCGGTCGGCGGACATATCCCGGGCGCGCGCAACCGCTTCTTCAAGGACAACCTGCAGGCGGACGGGCGCTTCAAGGCGCCCGAGCAGCTGCGCGAGGATTTTTCGCGGGTGATCGAGGATCCGTCGAAGGCGATCATGCAGTGCGGCTCGGGCGTGACGGCTTGCCATAACCTGCTGGCGCTGGAAGTGGCGGGGATGCCTGGTGCGGCGCTGTATCCGGGGTCGTGGAGCGAGTGGGTGGGGGATGCGTCGCGGCCGGTGGCCAAGGGCGCGGACTGATCACGCAAACTTGGCCGGAACAATGCCGGTGGCATTGTTCCGGCCTTCGTGGGGATGACGTTCTTGAGCAGCTGAACGATTTAACGAGCGTAGCCCGCAACTGAAACACCGTCATCCCCGCGAAGGCGGGGACCCAAGTTCACGCAGCGCAGCCACCAGCGCTTAAACCAAGCGATTCAACCCCAGCACCACCCCCACCCCCATCACAATCAGCAGCACCTGCGGCACCGACTCCCGCACGGTCGCCCTCCTCTGCATCTGCGGCATCAGATCGCTCACCGCGATATAGATGAAGCCCGATGACGCGAACACCAGCACATACGGAATCAAGCCGCTCGCGTTATCCAGCGTGAAGTAGCCCAGCAGCCCCCCCGCCACCGACATCAGGCTGCACAGCAGGTTGAACACATAAGCGCGCAGGCGCGAGAAACCGGCGTTCAGCAGCACGATGAAGTCGCCGATCTCCTGCGGGATCTCGTGCGCGACGATCGCCAGCGCGGTCACGATGCCCAGCTCGGGGTTGGCCAGGAAGGCCGCCGCGATCAGGATGCCGTCGGTGAAGTTGTGCATCCCGTCGCCGATCAGGATCATCCAGCCCGACTTGCCGGCCTCGCGCTTGTCGTGGCCATGGGCATGGTGGTGGCCGTCGCCCTCGTGGTGGTGCGAATGGCGCAGGATCGCCATTTTCTCGAGCACGAAGAAGGCCAGCAATCCCCCCAGCAGGGTCGCGAACAGGCTGCGCGGGTCGGCGCCCGATTCGAAGGCGCTGGGCAGCGCGTGCAGCAGCGAGGTCGCCAGCATGATGCCCACCGACAGGCTGACCATCCGTTCCACCACCTTCGAGAGCAGCGCGAACGAAAAAATGGCCGCCCCGGTGATGCTGAGGACGCCGGCGACCATGGTCGCCAGCAGGATGGAGCCGAGAATGGGATCGATTTGAAAGCCTCTTGTTCTGGTCTTGCGGTCAACCGCAAACCGGAGATTGTACCGTCCCCGGCCTGCGGCCGTGCAAGATCAGGCCACGCCGTGGGTCGAGAACCAGTTCAGCGCCTTGCTCCAGCCGTCCTTGGCGTCGTCGGCGTTGAAGCTGGGGCGGTAGTCGGCGTGGAAGGCGTGGCCCGCGTTCGGATAGACGTGGATCTGCGAGCGGCTGTTGCCCGAGGCGAGCGCCTTGCGCATGCGTTCGACCGACTCCAGCGGGATGCCCTGGTCCTTGGCGCCGTACAGGCCCAGCACCGGCACCTTGAGGGCCTGGGCGACGTCGATCGGCTGCCTGGTCTGGTTGGCGTTGGTCTCGCCCACCAGGCGGCCGTACCAGGCCACGCCGGCCTTCACATTGGGATTGTGCGCCGCGTACAGCCAGGTGATGCGGCCGCCCCAGCAGAAGCCCGTGATGCCCAGCTTGTCGGTGTTGCCGCCGCGCTGCTTGGTCCACTTGACCACGGTGTCGAGGTCGGACATCACCTGGGCGTCCGGCGTCTTCGAGACGATGTCGCGCATCAGGTCGGCGATGTTGGCGACCTTGGTCGCGTCGCCCTGGCGCACGAACAGGTCGGGCGCCACGGCCATGTAGCCGGCCTTGGCGAAGCGGCGCGCCACGTCCTTGATGTACTCGTGCACGCCGAAGATCTCGGAGATCACCAGCACCACCGGCAGGTTGGTGCGGTCCTTGGGCTGGGCGCGATAGACCGGGACGTCCTGGCCGTTGATGACGACGATGTGGTCGGCGGCGTCCAGGCCGTCAAGGCTGGTCTGCACCATCGTCTGCGCGACGACGGGCAGCGAGGCGGCGGCGAAACCGCTGCCCACCGCCGCTTTCAGGAAGTTGCGGCGGTCGACGCCGTCGCCAAACGCGCTGGCGGACACCAGGCTGCTGCCATCGGATACGAGATCTTTCATGGTCACCCCCTTCAGTCATTGGACAGGCTTGCTAGTTTAGCAAAGACCCGGGGGCGCACGCTTGGGTTCCAGACTGTTTAGGGAACCAAGGTGAAATGCACCCTGGACCGGTTCGCCATCGCGATGTCCACCTTGTCGACCACCTTGGCCGCATAGCCCGTGGCGGCGGCTTCCAGCGTGTAGCGCCCCGGCGTGCCCGCGCTGCTGGCGCTGAATGCCAGCGGCAGGCGCTTGCTGTAGGTCGCCAACTGGGGCGCCGCGACGGGCAGGCTGGCCAGGGTATAGGCGCCGCTCGCCGGCTCGGCGCCCTGGACCTGGATGGTGACGGTGGGACCGTCCGCGAGGCGCTGCCTGGCGGCCACGGTGGCGCCTTTGCCGATCGCGGGCTGCAGGTTAACCCTCCCGCCGATCGAACCGGTATTGCCCGGGGCGAGCATGATCGGCGCGCTGGCCGTGCTCAGGACCGTGGAATTGGCGGAGGCGACCGGTACCGCGGCGACCACGCTGGCCGCGCTGTCGGCGGCGGTGATCACGACCTCGTAGTGGCCCGGGGCCAGGCGCGAGAGGACGAATTCGCCGGTGTCGGGGTTGGGCGCCGCCGCGGCGACGATGACGCCGTCCTGCTGCGCCGAGACCTGCACACTGGGGCCCAGCAGCGCGGTGCTGACGAAGCCCGCGATGGCGCCGGCGGCGGGGACCGGTTTGGGGGCATGGGTAGCCGCTGAAGCGGCCGACGCGACATCGCCGCCACCGCGGCAGGCGACGAGGACGGCGGCGCCGATGGCGGCGCTGATCAGGACGAGGCGGAATCGGGTGTTGGACATGGCTGGATACCTTGCTGGCCGCCTCGGCGGGCCGATGGGATCATCCTAGCATTCCAGGCAAGGTATTTCGCGTTCGACAACGCACGTTGAAACAGTTGCTTACAGACTTTACAGAAGAGCAGGAGGTGGTGATGATTTTGCTACAGTTACCTCCACCTCGTCATTCCCGCGAAGGCGGGAACCTAAGTTTGCGTGCATGCCGGCAGCTCTCGCGTGCAGTGCGGCTGCTCAACGAACTTGGGTTCCCGCCTTCGCGGGAAGTCGTAGGCGCCAGTGGCGCGTATGACGGATCAAAGGTCACGAATGAAGGCTTGGCAATCAGTGCGCCTCTTCCCAGTTCTTGCCCACGCCCGTTTCCGCCAGCAGCGGCACGTTCAGCTTGGCCACGCCCGCCATCAGCTCCGGAAGCTTGACGCGCACCAGTTCCAGCTCGGCCTCGGGCACCTCCAGCACTAGCTCGTCGTGCACCTGCATGATCATGCGGGTCGCCAGTCCCTCGGTCTCGATCCAGCCCTGCACCGCGATCATGGCCAGCTTGATCAGGTCCGCCGCCGTGCCCTGCATCGGCGCGTTGATCGCGGCGCGCTCGGCGCCGGCGCGGCGCGGGCCGTTCGGGGAGTTGATTTCCGGGAGCCACAGGCGGCGGCCGAACACGGTCTCGACGTAGCCGCGCGCCTTGGCCTGCAGGCGGGTCTCGTCCATGTACTGCTTCACGCCCGAGAAGCGCGCGAAATAGCGGTCGATGTAGCTGGCCGCCGCGCCGCGCTCGATGCCCAGGTTCTGGGCCAGGCCGAAGGCGCTCATGCCGTAGATCAGGCCGAAGTTGATGACCTTGGCGTAGCGGCGCTGCTCGCCCTGCACTTCTTCCGCAGGGATGCCGAAGATCTCGGCGGCGGTGGCGCGGTGGATGTCCTCGCCTTCGGCGAAGGCTTTCAGCATCGCCGCGTCGCCCGAGATGTGCGCCATGATGCGCAGCTCGATCTGCGAGTAGTCGGCAGACACGATCACGTTGCCCGGCGCCGCGATGAAGGCTTCGCGGATGCGGCGCCCTTCCGCGGTTCGCACCGGGATGTTCTGCAGGTTCGGCTCGCTCGAGGACAGGCGGCCGGTGATCGCCACCGCCTGCGCGTAGTTGGTGTGCACCCGGCCGGTCTTGGGGTTGACCATCTTGGGCAGCTTGTCGGTGTAGGTCGACTTCAGCTTGGACATGCCGCGGTGTTCGAGCAGGATCTTCGGCAGCGGGTAGTCCTCGGCCAGCTTCTGCAGCACCTCTTCGTCGGTCGAGGGGGCGCCGGTAGCGGTCTTCTTGATGACGGGGAGCTGGAGCTTGCCGAAGAAGATCTCGCCGATCTGCTTGGGCGAGCCCAGGTTGAAGGGGCCGCCGGCCAATTCGTAGGCCTGCTGTTCCAGCTCCTGCAGGCGCTTGCCCAGTTCGGACGACTGCACTTCCAGCAGCGCGCTGTCGATCAGGACGCCGTTGCGCTCGATCTTCTGCAGCACTTCCATGGTCGGCATCTCGATCTTGCGGTAGATATAGCTCAGGCCCTGGTCGGCTTCCACGTGGCCCAGCATGGCCTGGTGCAGGCGCAGGGTGATGTCGGAATCCTCGCCCGCGTATTCGGTCGCGCGCGCCAGTTCCACCTGGTCGAAGCAGATCTGGCTGGCGCCCTTGCCGCACACGTCCACGTAGGGAATCGTGGTGTAGCCCAGGTGGCGCATGGCCATGGTGTCCATGTCGTGCGGCTTGTGCGACTCGAAGACATAGGACTGCAGCAAGGTGTCGTGCACGATGCCCTTCAGCTGGACGCCGTGGTTGGCGAAGATGTGCATGTCGTACTTCAGGTTCTGGCCGAGCTTGGGTTTATCCGGATTCTCCAGCCAGGGACGCATGCGCTCCAGCACGTGCTCGCGCGCGAGCTGGTCGGGCGCGCCGGCATAGCGGTGCGCCACCGGGATATATGCGCCCTTGCCCGCTTCCACCGACAGCGAGATGCCGACCATCTCGGCCGCCAGGGGGTCGAGCGAGGTGGTCTCGGTGTCGACCGAGGTCAGTTCGGCGGCGTCGACCAGGGCCAGCCACTTGTCGAGCTGCTCGTCGGTGAGGATGGTCTCGTACTCGCCCTTGATCACGGCCATGCCCGGCAGATGGCCGCTCGC